>JAAYAS010000086.1 GCA_012719255.1 Microbacteriaceae bacterium
CGCCTAGAATCGCAGTCATGTCGAATCCCCACGATGCGGAGCGCTCGCCCGAGAGCTACGGGCCGCTCACGCAGTACACGATGTACTCGGTCTTCCGCCGCCCGGTCGGCGCCGCGCAGATCGCCGACCTCGACGGCGCGCTCGCCGAGCTCGAGGCGGCCTTCGCCCCGAACGAGGCCGCCGGCGTCACGCTCCGCGGCATCTACGACCTCGGCGGCTTCCGCCACGACGGCGACGTGCTCGTCTGGATGCACTCGGAGCACCCCGAGCAGCTGCAGGCGGCGATCCGCCGCGTGCGCACGACGCCGCTGTTCGAGCAGCTCGAGCTCACCTGGCAGGTGTCGGGCGTGCACGTCGCGGCCGAGTTCAACGACCGCCACATGCCGGCCTACATGATGGGCAAGGCGCCGAAGGGCTGGATCTGCATCTACCCGTTCGTGCGCTCGTACGAGTGGTACCTGCTGCCCGAGGAGGAGCGCTCGAAGATGCTCCGCGACCACGGCATGCTCGGCGCCCAGTTCAAGAGCGTGCTCGCGAACACCGTCGGCGCGTTCGCGATCAGCGACTACGAGTGGATGCTCTCGTTCGAGGACGACGAGCTCATCAACATCGTCGACATGATGCGCGAGCTGCGCTACACCGAGGCGCGCCTGCACGTGCGCGAGGAGACGCCGTTCTACACGGGCCGCCGCATCGAGGCCGCCGAGCTGCCGGTGGTGCTCCGGCACGTCAAGGAGCTGTGATGGCCGCCGAGCGCCTCGGCGCCCGCGAGTCGCGCAAGTCGCCGCCGGCGAAGGACGCGCCGCTCGCGCCGGGCGCGATCGTCTCGGCGGCGACCGACGCCGCGAAGGACGGCGCGCCCTGGGTGTCGGAGCCGGTCGCCTACGACGGCATCCTGCTCGCCTCGTTCGGCGGGCCGGAGGCGCAGGACGAGGTGATCCCGTTCCTCCGCAACGTCACCTCGGGTCGCGGCATCCCCGACGAGCGGCTCGAGGAGGTCGCCGTCCACTACCGCCACTACGGCGGCGTCTCGCCGATCAACGCGCAGAACCGCGAGCTCAAGGCGGCCCTCGAGGCCGAGCTCGCGCGCCGCGGCGTCGAGCTGCCCGTCTACTGGGGCAACCGCAACTGGGCGCCGTACGTGTCGGAGGCGCTCGCCGAGGCGCACGAGGCGGGCGCGACGCGCCTGCTCGCGCTCGCGACGAGCGCGTACTCGTCGTACTCGTCGTGCCGCCAGTACCGCGAGGACTTCGCCGACGCGCTCGAGGACACCGGCCTGCAGGGCGTCGTCGAGATCGACAAGGTGCGGCAGTTCTTCGACCACCCCGGCTTCGTCGAGCCGTTCGTCGAGGGCCTCGTCGCCGCCATCGAGGAGCTCCGCGCCGCCGACGGCGCCCTCGACGCGACCGGCATCGAGGTGCTGTTCACCACGCACTCGGTGCCGACCGACGACGCCGGCCGCTCGGGCCCCGAGTCGCGCGGCTTCGGCGAGGGCGGCGCGTACGCCGCGCAGCACCTCGCGGTCGCCGAGGCGGTCGTCGAGCGGGCCCTCGCCGTCTTCGGCGAGCGCGGCACGGCGGATGCGGTGCTCGGCGAGGCCGACGGCCTCAACTGGGAGCTCGTGTACCAGTCGCGCTCGGGCCCGCCCTCGCAGCCGTGGCTCGAGCCCGACATCAACGACGTCATCGCCGAGCTGCCCGAGCGCGGCCGCCGCGCGGTGATCGTCGTGCCGGTCGGCTTCGTGTCCGACCACATGGAGGTGCTCTGGGACCTCGACAACGAGGCGAAGCAGTCGGCCGAGGAGGCCGGGCTCGCGTTCGCGCGCACCCCGACTCCGGGCGTGCACCCGGCCTACGTGGCCGGCCTCGTCGACCTCGTGCTCGAGCGCGTGCGGGGCGTCCCGAAGGGCGAGCGCCCCGCCTGCACGCCGCTCGGCCCCTGGTACGACGTGTGCCGCGCCGGCTGCTGCGAGAACGCGCGCCTCGGCTTCCGCCCGGCGGTCGCGGGGCTGCAGCCGTGAGCGAGCCGAGCACCCCGCTCGACGCGCCCGCCGCCTCGCTCGCCGACGCGGCGGGCGAGTCGGCGCGCATCCTCATCGGCGAGCCCGACGGCCGCCCGCCGCTGCGGGTCGGCACCCGCGGCTCGAAGCTCGCGGTCGCGCAGACCTCGATCGTCGCCGCCGACCTCGCCGAGGCGAGCGGCCGGCAGGTCGAGATCGTGCGGGTCACGACGCACGGCGACGTGAACCGGGCCTCGCTGCAGACCCTCGGCGGCCAGGGCGTGTTCGCCACCGAGCTGCGCGAGGCGCTGCGCGCCGGCGGGGTCGACGTCGCGGTGCACTCGCTGAAGGACCTCCCCACCGCGTCGGCGCCGGGGCTGCGGCTCGCCGCGCACCCGCCGCGCGAGGACGTGCGCGACGCGCTCTGCGCGCGCGACGGCCTGCGCTTCGCGGAGCTGCCCGCCGGCGCGCGCGTCGGCACGGGCTCGCCGCGCCGCATCGCGCAGCTGCGCCGGCTGCGGCCCGATCTCGAGCTGCGCGACATCCGCGGCAACGTCGACACCCGCCTCGGCTTCGTCGAGTCGGGCGAGCTGGATGCGGTGCTGCTCGCGACCGCGGGCCTCGCGCGCCTCGGCCGCAC
>JAAYAS010000087.1 GCA_012719255.1 Microbacteriaceae bacterium
ACTCGCCGGTGCGGTACTCGAGCAGCGCGCGCTGCTCGGCGGCGTCTACCATCCACGGGCCGATCTCGGCGAAGCGCTCGCGCTGCCCCGCCTCGTCGTCGAGGTGCACGGGGTCGGCGAGCGCCTCGGCGAGCCGCTCGGGGATCCGCGCGCCCGACTCGGCGAGCTCCGCGAGCGAGTCGCGCACCCGGGTGTCGCGCACGAACCCCGCCGCGGCCGGATCGGCGTGCTCGTCGGGGTGGCGCGCGACGAACACCGGCAGCAGCGCGTCGGCCTCGAGCCAGCGGGCGTCGCGCATCCCGTGGTGCCGCGGCGAGGGCGCGAGCCCCGACGCGGCGTAGGCCGCCGCGGTCGTCTCGACGTGGCCGCGGTACTTCGCCCACGAGCGGTAGGGGAGGTGCAGCACCTCGATGCGGGCCGCCTCGGGCACCTCGCCGGCATCGGCGAGGGGGAGGCTCGTGAAGTGGTTGCCCTGCGCCACCTCGACGCCGGCGTCGCCGCGGTGCACGCAGTTCGAGGTCGGGTGCTCGTGCAGGCCGACCTCGCGGAGCCGCTCGTCGTCGCGCTCGTCGCGCCAGACGTGCGAGCGCACCGCCGACCCCGACTCGAGCGGTCGGCCGAGCAGATTGCGCACCGGCGCCTCGAAGCTCACGACGCCGGCCGGCACCTCGGCGAGCGCCTCGGCGAGCGTCGCGCCCGACGCCGCGAACCAGAACTCGTCGGCGTCGGCGTTGAGCACCCACGTCGCGCCGTGCTCGTCGAACGCGCGCCGGGCCATGCGGGTGACGACCTCGGCCTGCTGCTTGCGGTGATGCGGGTCGTCGTGCAGCTCGACGGCGCCGAGCGCGGCGTAGTCGGCGAGCACCTCGCGGGTGCCGTCGACCGAGCCGTTGTCGGTGGCGATGATGAGATCGACCCCCTGCGCGAGGTGGTGCTCGATCATCGCCGCGACGAGGTCGACCTCGTCGCGCACCATCAGGGTCATCACGATGGGTCCGGCGTCCGCCACGGTCCGCTCCTCAGCTCATCCGCACGGTCGCTGCGGTGTAGTGCAGGCCCGCGCTCCGGTTGTCGGTCTCGGCGACGAATCTGCCGCCGTGGTCGAGGCGGTGCACCTCGAAATTCGTGTCGTCGTACAGGGCGGCGGTGACGCTGTACTCGCCGTTGGGGAGCCCGAGCCCGGGGAGCTCGAAGCTCGCCGTGTGCGCGCCCGCTGAGATCGGGCCGGACGGGGCTCCGGCGCGGCTGCTGCTCGTCATCAGCGCCATCTGGTCGATGCCGTTCTGCACCGAGATCGCGAGGTTCCACCGCGGCAGGTCGTGGTGCAGCTCGAAGTCGACCTCCACCGCGAGCGAGTCACCGGGCCGCAGCGGTTCGCGCACGGGCAGGGCGCGGATCGCCGTGATCTCGCCCTGGGCGTGCCGGCGTGCAGCCTCGCCCTCCTGCGCCTTCTCGCGGGCGATGCGCTCGCGAACGACGCTCGCCTCCTCGATGGTGCGGAAGCCCTCGCGGAGGATCTCGACGGCCTGGTCGGGGTCGCCGTCGAAGATGACATTGCCCTGGCCGAGCACGACCGCGCGGGTGCAGAAGTCGGTGATCTGCGAGAGGTTGTGCGACACCATGATGATGGTGCGGCCCTCCTCCTGGAACGACCGGATCTTGTTCAGGCACTTGTTCTGGAAGGGCTCGTCGCCGACGGCGAGCACCTCGTCCACGAGCAGGATGTCGGGATCGCAGTGCACGGCCACCGCGAAGGCGAGTCGCACGTACATGCCCGACGAGTAGAACTTCACCTGCGTGTCGATGAACTTCGCGATGCCCGAGAACTCGACGATCTCGTCGAAGCGGGCGGCGGTCTCCTC
>JAAYAS010000088.1 GCA_012719255.1 Microbacteriaceae bacterium
CCGAACGAGTGGGTGTCGGCAGAAGGAGTGCGAGTGCTCATGGCGAAGGCCGGCGATGAGGTGAGTGCGGAGGGGATTCGAATCGCCACCATCGAGGCGACCTGCAACCGCGACACCGGTATGGCGCAGGAACTCGCACTGATCGAGGCGCGCGAGCAGAGCGTGCGCATCGACGCGAACGAGGCCGCGCTCGCCGAGGAGCGTCTCCGCATCGACGACGCGCTCGCGCGGGCGCGCGAGCGGATCGCACAACTCGGATGACCGAGTCTGCTGGCGGGCGAGTGCCGAACCGACGCGGCGCGGTTTTGCTCGGCGTGGCCGTCGTCGCGGCGATCGTCGCGGCCTTCATCGTCGCGATCATGGCGAGCATTCTGCTTGTGCTCGCGACGGTGAGCGCGGCGGCGGCGATGTTCCTCTCAGTGCAAGCCCGCACCGCCGAGATCGCGCTGCGGCGCGCCATCGGCACCGCGCGGTGGGCCGTGGCGGGGCTGTTCATCGCCGAGGGCGCGATGGTGGGGGTGCTCGGAGGCGCGCTCGGCGCGCTCGCTGGCACGGTCGGGCTCATGGCGATCTCCGCGTCGCAGGGCTGGTCTCCGGTGCTCGTGCCCTGGCTCATCCCGCTCGGGATCGCCATCGGGCTCGTCACCGGAGTGCTGTCGGCGTTGCTGCCGGCGCGCGAAGCGAGCCGCACCGAGCCGGTGCGGCACCTCTGAGACTGCGCGCCACGCTACAGCCGGCGCTCGCCGATGACCTCGCCGTACTGCGTCTCGCCGACGATCTCGAAGCCCATCGCCTCGAAGAACTTCGTCGGACCGAGCTCGCCCTCCTCCCACATCGCGCTGACCTTCTCGAAGCCGCGCACGCGCGCCTCGTCGAGCACCGAGTTCACGGCGAACGCGCCGATGCCCTGGCGCTGGTGGTCGGCGTCGACGTTCATGCGGAGGATCGTCGCGCGGTAGTTCTCGTCGTCGGCCTCCTCGTTGAACGAGGCCATGATGAAGCCCGCGACCTCGCCGTCGACCTCGACGACGCGCGGCCACATCGTGTCGGGGTTCACGTACGCCTCCGCGATCGAATGCGAGACGGGAGCGACGAACGCCTCCTGACCGGGCTTGAGGCTCAGCATGTTCGCCGCCACCACGTTGTCGGCGGTCAGAGGGCAGATGCGCAGGTCACTCATGCCGACAGGCTAGCCACTCCCGCCTGATAACTCGCCACGACACGGCCCCGCGTCCGCCGGGCGCGCGGAGGCCGCCAGTAGACTCGGTGGCCATCGGCGATCGGCCGCGCGCGCCCGCGCATCCCGGCCCTCGCCGGCGGAGACCGAACGTGGCGAGCGAACCGGAGGAGCAGCGGGAATGTCGCAGGAATCGACCGGGGCCGAGCGCCGGCTCGTCGCACTGATCCGGGCCGACGGCCGCGGCGAGCTCCGCGACGGCGCGACGGTGCTGCGGATGCGCGCCGGCGGCGCCGACGAGCTGCGCGGCCTGGTCATGGAGAAGGCGATGTCGATCGCCGCCGAGGCCGGCGTCGACGTGCGGGTGCGCACCGTCGACGTCGACGGCGTCTACCCGCTCGTGCTCAGCCCGACCGGCGGCATCGACCAGGACGGCGAGATCGAGCCGCTGCGCCCCGAGGACGTCGAGCTCACGCCCGAGGACGCGCCCGACGATGCGGACGACGCCGACGACGCCGACGAGGGCACCGGTGACGAGTGGCTGCACGAGACCATCCGGCTGCCCCGCCTCGGCATGATGGCGCCTATGCCGCCGGCCCCCGAGGCGGCGCCCGAGCTGCCCGAGCGGCCGGTCGCGGCGCCCGCCGTCGACGCGCCGTCCGACCAGGCGGCCGACGATGCGGATGCGGAGCGCGGCGAGGGCGAGCCCGACACCGATCTCGTGCCGATCGTGTCCGACCTCTTCGGCGACGGCTCGGGCGACGACGAGGCGGACGCCGACCTCGACGACACGCACGTGCTCGACGGGGACGAGGCGCTCGACGACCGCGCCGCGCTCGACGACGAGGACGACGACTCGGTCGTCGACGAGTTCCACGACGAGGCCCTCGATCACGACTTCGACGACGACGACGACGACGCCGAGGACGCCGACGGCCGCGACGGCGCCGACGAGCCCGCCGACGACGGCACCGCGCTCGACGACGCCGATGCCGACGACGGCGTCGACGAGCGCGCCGATGAGCGCGCCGACCCGCTCCTCGCCGCGCGGGCGGCCGCCGCCGAGGCCGCGGCCGCGCAGGCGGCGCCCCGGGAGTCGGACGACGCCGAGTGGCGCCCCGCCTTCGCGCGCGATCCCGAGCGCGCCCGCGGGCGCATCGGCCTCGGCGCCGAGCCCGAGCGCGGCCCCGGCTTCCCCGAGGTGCCGCTCTTCCCCGACCTGGACGACCCCGACCCGTCGGCATCGCGCGAGCCCGCCCCCGGCGCGCCGAGCCCCGACGACGGGCGCGATCCCGCACCCCGCGCCGCCCGTCCCGCCGCCGGCCTGCCGCCGCGCCGCCGCGACGACGGCGCCCCCGCCGGCACGGGCCCGACCCTCGACGACTTCTTCGCCGTGAGCGGCAAGCAGGCGAAGCCCGTCGCCGAGCAGGGCTGGCGCGCGAACCTCCGCCGCGCCTCGGGCGGGCTCATCAGCCTCGGCCCCGGCGCCCGCGAGCGCGCCGAGCAGCGCGAGCTCGACACGATCCGCCGGCCCTTCGACGGGCCCCGCACGATCGTCGTCGTCAACCCGAAGGGCGGCGCCCACAAGACCACCGCGACGCTGATGATCGCGGCGATGTTCGGCATCCACCGCGGCGGCTACACGCTCGCGTGGGACAACAACGAGACCCGCGGCACGCTCGGCTGGCGCTCGAAGCCGGGCGCGACGACGAACACCGCCGTCGACCTGCTGCGCGAGCTGCCCCGCTTCGAGATCTCCGGCGGCGCGTCGATCGCCGACGTCGACCGCTTCGTGCGCAACCAGGGCTACGCGAAGTTCGACGTGCTCGCGAGCGACGACGACGCGGCGAGCGCCGCGATCATCGACGACGACGCGTTCAGCCGGCTGCACCGCGTGCTCAGCCGGTTCTACCGCGTCATGGTCATCGACACCGGCAACAACATGCGCGCCTCGAACTGGGAGGCCGCGCTCGAGGCCGCCGACCAGCTCGTCATCGTCTCGACCGCCCGCGAGGACACCGCGGCCTCGGCCGCCTGGCTCGCCGACGGCCTGCGCGAGCGCGGCTACGGCGACAAGCTCGCGAACGCGGTGACGATCCTCTCGTCGCCGAGCGAGAAGGACGACGCGCAGCTCGCCGGCAAGCTCGAGCGGCACTTCGCGCAGCTCACCCGCGCCGTCGTGTCGGTGCCGTACGACCACGCCTTCGTCGGCGGCGGCGAGCTCGACGTGCCGAGCCTGCAGCCCGCCACCCGCGAGGCCTGGCGGCACGCGGCGTCGGTGATCGCCGAAGGGCTGTAGCCGCCCGCGCGGAGTACGGTAGTGGGCATGTTCACCGCCACGAGCACCACCCGCGCCGCCGACCCCGCCGAGATGGACGACATCGTCGCCGGCCTCGACCACCGCGCCGGCGCGGTGCTGTCGAGCGGCGTCGAGTTCCCCGGCCGGTACACGCAGTGGGACCTCGGCTTCATCGACCCGCCGCTCGTCATCGAGGGCCGCGGCTTCGACCTGCGGATGCGGGCGCTCAGCGCGCGCGGCCGGGTGCCGCTGCGCGCGTTCGCCGACGCGCTCGGGCAGCTCGACGGCATCGTCGTCGAGGAGGTCTCGCGCGACGAGCTGTCGATCGGCGTCGTGCCGCAGCGCGACGAGCTGCTGCCCGAGGAGCAGCGCACCCGCCGACGCTCGTCGTTCACGGTGCTCCGCGCGGTGATCGAGACGCTCCCCGCCGAGCTGCCGCACCTCGGCCTCTACGGCGCGTTCGGCTACGACCTCGTGCGGCAGATCGAGGCGCTCGCCGAGCCCGCCGGCGGCGAGCAGCGCGACCTCGTCGTCTACCTGCCCGACTCGGTGCTCGCCGTCGACCGGCAGCGCGGCGACGCCCGCCGCTACGACTTCGAGTTCTCGTACCTCGGCCAGTCGACCGACGGCCTCGAGCGCACCGCGACGCCGGCGCCGTTCGTCGGCCCGGCCGCCGACGCCGAGCCCTCGCGCGACCACGAGCCGGGCGAGTACGCCGAGCTCGTGCGCCGCGCGAAGCCCTCGTTCGAGCGCGGCGATCTCTTCGAGGTGGTGCCCGGGCAGGCGTTCCGCCGGCCGCTGCGCACCTCGCCGTCGAAGGTGTTCCGCACACTGAAGCGGCAGAACCCCGCCCCCTACGGGGCGCTCATGAACCTCGGCGGCAACGAGTTCCTCATCACCGCCTCGCCCGAGATGTTCGTGCGCGTGAACGGCCGCCGCGTCGAGACCGCGCCGATCTCGGGCACGATCGCCCGCGGCGCCGACGCGATCGAGGACGAGGACCGGATCCGCACGCTGCTGAACAGCGACAAGGACCGCGCCGAGCTCACGATGTGCACCGACGTCGACCGCAACGACAAGTCGCGCGTCTGCGAGCCCGGCTCGGTGCGCATCATCGGCCGCCGCCAGGTCGAGATGTACTCGAAGGTGATCCACACCGTCGACCACGTCGAGGGCACGCTCCGGCACGGCTTCGACGGCCTCGACGCGATCGCGACGCACATGTGGGCGGTCACCGTCACCGGCGCCCCGAAGATCTGGGCGATGCGCTTCGTCGACGAGCACGAGCGCTCGCCGCGCACCTGGTACGCGGGTGCGCTCGGCGTGATCAACGCCGGCGGCGACGTGAACACCGGCCTCACGATCCGCGCGGCGATGATCCGCGACGGCATCGCCGAGGTGCGCGCCGGCGGCACGCTCCTCATCGACTCGGTGCCCGAGGACGAGGAGCGCGAGACCGAGATGAAGGCGGCGGCGCTGCTCGAGGCGATCGAGCACGCCGACGAGGAGGCCGAGGAGGTCGTGACCGGCACCGGCGTCGGCGAGGGCCACCGCATCCTCTTCTTCGACCACGAGGACTCGTTCGTGCAGATGCTCGCCGGCTACATGCGCGAGACCGGCGCCGCCGTCGACACGGTGCGCGTGCCGCGCGGCGGGCTCGCCGACGCCGCGATCGCCGAGGCGATCGACGCCGTCGACCCGACGCTCGTGGTGATGTCGCCGGGGCCGGGCACGCCGGGCGACTTCGAGGATGCGCGCATCCTCGCCGAGGTCGACCGCCGCGGACTGCCGGTGTTCGGCGTCTGCCTCGGCCAGCAGGCGATCGGCGAGTACTTCGGCGGTCGGCTCGGCCGGCTCGGCTACCCGCTGCACGGCCAGGAGCGCGAGGTCGAGGTGGTCGCCGAGGGCTTCCTCGACGGCCTGCCCGAGCGCTTCGTCACCGGCCGCTACCACTCGCTCTACGTCGACCCCGACTCGATGCCCGACGAGCTCGTCGTCGTGGCCTCCGACGACGACGGCGTGCCGATGGCGATCGAGCACCGCGACAAGCCCTGGTTCGCGGTGCAGTTCCACCCCGAGTCGCTGATGACGCTGCGCGACCGCGCGGGTCACCGCATCATCGAGGCGGTGCTCGAGCGCCTCGGGGCGCCCGCCGCCTGAGCCCGCCGCCTGAGCCCGCAGTACTGGGCCCGCGGCGCTCCGCGGGCCTAGCTCGGCTCAGTGCGCCCGGTGATCGACGAGCGCGAGCCGCGGCCCCCGCCGCGGCCGCGCCGGCCCCGCCCGCAGGATGCGCCGCACCGCGCGGAACCGCTGCCCGGCCCAGGGCTCGAGCGCCGCGAGCAGCTCGTCGTCGTCGAAGTCGCGCCCGGCGAGGGCATGCCCGACGCGCTTCGCGAGGTGGAAGTCGCCGACCGACACCGCATCGGCGTCGCCGAGCGCGCGCTGCGCGACCTCGGCGGCGGTCCACGCGCCGACGCCGGGCAGCGCGAGCAACCGCGCCCGCGCCTCGGCCGCCGGCAGCTCGGCGAGCCGGTCGATCGACTCGGCCCGCTCGGCGAGCCGCACCACGAAGCGCGCCCGCTGCGGGTCGACGCCGGCCCGGTGCCACGCCCAGCTCGGCACCCGCCGCCAGCCGGCCGCATCCGGCGGTACCCGCATCCGCTCGGCCGCCGGCCCCGGCGCGGGCTCGCCGAAGCGGTGCACGAGCCGGCGCCACGAGTCGTGCGCCTGCTGCACGATCACCTTCTGCTCGAGCACCACCGGCACGAGCGCGTCGAAGATCCGGGCCGTGCGCGGCACCCGCCAGCCCGGCTCGCGCCGGTGCGCCTCGGCGATGCGGGGGAGGAGGGGCGCGAACGCCCGGTCGTCGTCGGCCGCGCCGCACAGCTCGGGCGCCTGCGCGACCGCCGCGGCCGCGCCGGGCCCCCAGGCGTGCGCGCGCAGCCGGCCATC
>JAAYAS010000089.1 GCA_012719255.1 Microbacteriaceae bacterium
CATCCGCCGAGGCGGCCGCCGCGCGCTCGGCCGCGCGGCGCTCCCGGCGGCTCGCCGGTGCGCGCTCGCCGCGCTGCTCGCCCTGCTCGCTCACCGCATCCCTGTTCCGCTCAGCGCGCCCGCGCGCATCCGATCGATCGACCCGGCAATGCTAACCGGCGCCGGCCCGACCGGGGCCGCTCAGCAGCCGAAGTTCACGGGACCGGTGTAGCCGGGCCCGGCGACGGTGACGACGCGCACGAGCTCGAGCCCGAGCAGCGGGTTGCGCGATTCGACGCGCACGGTCGCGCGGCTGAGCTCGAGCGTCAGCTCGGTGCCGACGTCGTCGAGCCGGATGCGGCGGGTGCCGTCGACGAGCTCGCGCACGTCGACGCGGGGCGGTTCGGCGCCGCCGGTGAAGTCGCGGTCGGCGAGCGCCTCGTCGAGGTGGCGCTGGAGGGCGTCGAGATCGGCGCCCTCGGGGAGGTCGGGAGCGGTGTCGTCGGTCATGGCTCCAGTGTGCGCCTCGGTCGCAGCGAGCGCACCAGGAAGATCGACAGCACGAACGCGACGCCGTTGATGCCCGCGGCGACGGCGAACGCGCCGGTGTAGCCCGAGCCGAGCAGGGGCAGCACCGCGAGCGGGCCGAGGAGCTGGCCGACCGAGTAGAGCGCGGTGAGCCGGGCGGCGGCGCCGCTCACGCCGAGCTGGATCATGCCGGTCGCGAGCATCACCGCGGCGATGAAGGTGCCGCCGAACAGCGCCGCCGACAGCAGCGCCGCGATCATGCCGCCGACGAGCACGGGCAGGAGCGCTGCCACCGTCTGCAGGCCGAGCACGATCGACAGCGCGAGCGCGGGGCTGAGGCGGTCGGCGACGCGCCGCCAGATCGTCGTCGACGGCATCGCGACCAGGCCCGCGACCACCCAGAACCAGGCGCCGAGCGAGACGTGCACCTCGGCGTTGACGAGCACGACGAGGAAGGTGCCGAGGATGATGTAGCCGGCGCCCTGCAGGCCGTACTGGATGAACAGCAGCCACCACGAGGTGCGCGGCCGCGGCACGATCGGCTCGCCCATCGAGGTCGGCGCCGGGGGTGCGCCGGGGGTCGGGTCGAAGCGCCAGATCACGACGGCGACGAGCAGGATCAGCGCGCCGCCGATCCACCACTGCGCGACCCACGGCAGCCCCGCGGTGAGGCCGCCGACGATGCCGGTGACGGCGACGCCGCCGCCGAGGCCCGCGTAGATGATGCCGGGGTCGTAGCCCTCGCCGCGGCGGGTGGCGACGACCTGGGCGACGGCGACGAACGCGACGGCGCTCGCGAGCCCGGCGATGAAGCGGGCGGCGAACCAGATCGGGAAGCTCGGGATGACCATCAGCGCCATCGTCGCGGCGAGCGCGAGCAGCGAGATGCGGAACGGCCACGGGCGCTGCAGCCGGCGGCCGACGAGCATCACCATCGCGCCGACGAGGTAGCCGGCGTAGTTCGCCGAGGCGATGATCGCGCCGCGCTCGCCGGTGATGACGCCGTCGGCCTCCATCGCGCCGAGCGCGGGCGTGAAGACGAACCGGCCGATGCCCATGATCGCGCCGAGCGCGAGCGCGCCCTGCAGGGATGCGGCGCTCGGCCAGCGGGCGCTCCGTTGCGTACCGGTCATGCTTGCGACCCTAACAAGTGTCGGATAGTGCTTGCGCGCTCGATAAAGTCCCCGGCACGGAGGCGAACGTCCGGTCAGTAATCCGGCGAGGCCGACCGGTGCTCGCGATTGCGCGCACCGGTCGAAGCAGGGCCGGGAGCGACGACCACCGGGAGCGCCGAAGGCCCCCGCGCGGATGCGCGGGGGCCTTCGGGTCGGAGCCGCCTGCGGGAATCGAACCCGCGACCTATTCATTACAAGGCATCGGTTTGGCCGCTGCGGCGCGTACCGGCGCGCCACACGAGCGCGGCATAGTGCTGCCATGATCGTAACTACCTGGGCGGCCTACATGCGCGCCGCCGGCCTCAGCACTCGGACCATCGTCGAGCGAGAGCGCGCCGTGCGCGGTCTCTGCGCCCATGCCGGCAGGCCGCCGGCGGAGCTGAGGCCCGTCGACGTGGTGGCGTGGCTCGGGCGCGATGGGCTGTCGATCGCGTCGAGGGCGACGTACTACGGCCACGTCGCCGCGTTCGCGCAGTGGGCGGCCGGCATCGGTCTCGTCGAGGGGCTCGTCGACGGCGTGCCAGTGCCGCGGCGTCGGCGGGGCGCGCCGCGGCCGGTGACGGACGCCGAGCTGCAGCGCATCCTCGCCGCCTGCACGCACGAGCGAACGCGCGACTACGTGCGTCTGGCGGCGTTCGCCGGGCTGCGGGTGCACGAGGTCGCGAAGCTGCGCGGCGAGGACGTGCACGGCGATGTCGAGGGCTACGTGCTCGACGTCGTGGGCAAGGGTGGGCAGCTCGCGCGCATCCCGCTCAGCGACGAGCTGCGGCCGCTCGTCGAGCGCCGCCCCCGCCGCGGCTGGTGGTTCCCGAGCTCGTCGACGAGCGGGCACGTGCTCGGCTCGACGGTGTCGCGGGCGATCAGCGGCGCGATGCAGCGCGCCGGCGTGCACGCGACGCCGCACGCGCTGCGCCACTGGTACGGGTCGACGCTGCTCGCGCAGTGCGGCAACCTGCGGGTCGTGCAGACGCTCATGCGGCACGAGTCGCCGAC
>JAAYAS010000090.1 GCA_012719255.1 Microbacteriaceae bacterium
CGACAACCTCGGCGTGCTCCTCGAGGAGGCCGCCGACGCCGTCGAGCTCATCGTCGCCGACGGCCTCGTCGCCGCGCAGCAGCGCGTGCACGCGCCGTAGCGCGCCCGCGCGGCCCCGCCGCCGCATCCGAATCGACCCCGAGGAGCCCCGCCATGCGCGCCGTCGTCACCCGCTGCTCGGAGGCCGCCGTCGAGGTCGACGGCGAGATCGTCGGTCGCCTGCCCGCACCCGGCCTGCTCGTGCTCGTCGGCGTCACCCACGCCGACGACGAGCACGAGGCCGCGAAGCTCGCGCGCAAGCTCGCGAACCTCCGCATCCTCGACGGCGAGCTCGGCGCGGTCGACGCCGGCGCCCCGCTGCTCGTCGTGAGCCAGTTCACGCTCTACGGCGACGCCCGCAAGGGCCGCCGCCCCTCGTGGTCGGCCGCCTCCGGCCGCGACCACTCCGAGCCGCTCGTCGAGCGCTTCTGCGAACTGCTCCGCGCCGAGGGACTCCATGTCGAGACCGGCGTGTTCGGCGCGATGATGCGCGTCTCGTCGGTGAACGAGGGGCCCTTCACCGTGCTGCTCGACTCGGCCGAGCTCGCCTGAGCCGCGCCGATCGGACGCGCCCCGACTAGACTCCTCGGGTGCGTCTTCACGGATTCCTCGCCGCTGCTCGCCAGTCGGAGTCGTTCGCGCGCGCCCTCGGCCGCGCCGAGCGCGACGCCGACTTCACCCTCGTCGACGGCCTGCGCGCGCCGCTGCTCGCCGCGCTCGTCGAGGAGCGCGCCGAGCGCCTCGGCCGACCGCCGCTCGTGCTCGCGATCACCGCGACGAGCCGCGAGGCCGAGCAGTACGCGAGCGACCTCGCGGCGTTCCTGCCCGAGGCGCGCATCGTCGACTTCCCCGCGTGGGAGACGCTGCCGCACGAGCGGCTGAGCCCGAGCGCCGACACCACCGGCAAGCGCCTCGCGGCGATGCGGGCGCTCGGGCGGTGGCGGGATGCGGCGGACGCCGCGGCGGGCGACCTCCCGCCGTTCGTCCTGTTCGCCTCGGTGCGCGCCGCGCTGCAGCCCCTCGTGCCGGGCCTCGACACCGCGGCGGTCGTCGAGCTCGCCGTCGGCGGCCGGGGCCACCACCTCGACGAGCTCGCCGCGCGGCTCGTCGAGCTCGCCTACCAGCGGGTCGACTTGGTGACCCGCCGCGGCGAGTTCGCGGTGCGCGGCGGCATCCTCGACGTGTTCCCGCCCGACGCCGCGAACGCGGTGCGCATCGACTTCTTCGGCGACGAGGTCGACGAGATCCGGCCCTTCTCGGTCGCCGACCAGCGCACCTTCGACGAGACCCTCGACGCGGTGGCGCTCACCCCGAGCCGCGAGCTGCTGCTCACCGCCGAGGTCCGCGCCCGCGCCCGTGAGATGGAGCACGAGTTCCCGAACATCGCGGGCATGCTCGGCAAGCTCGCCGAGGGCATCCCCGTCGAGGGGATGGAGTCGCTCGCGCCGGCGCTCGTCGGCGGGCTCGTGCCCATCGTCGACTACCTCCCCGAGGATGCGGCGATCGCCGTGCTCGCGCCCGAGCGGGTCGCGAGCCGCGCGAGCGATCTGCGCGAGACGAACCGGGAGTTCCTCGAGGCGGCCTGGAGCGCGGCGACCGCCGGCGCCGAGGCGCCCATCGACCTCTCGGGCGGCGACTACCTGTCGGTGCGGCGGCTGCACGAGCTGCGCGGCGAGCGGCCCTGGTGGACGTTCTCGCCGTTCGGCGACGACATCGAGACCCTCCGCGTCGACGCCGAGCCGGTGCCGACCTTCGCCGGCGACGCCGAGGCCGCGATCGAGCACGTGCTGGCCCGCCTCGCCGAGGGCTGGTCGGTGGCCATGGCCGCGAACGGCCCCGGCCTCGTCGAGCGCGCCGTGCAGGTGCTCGCCGAGCACGATGCCGCCGGTCGCCCGGTCGATGCGCTGCCCGCCGACCCCGCGGATCTTGAGCCGGGCGTGTGCTACCTCCTGCAGGCGCCGCTCACCGCGGGCGTCGAGCTGCCCGATGCGCGGCTCGCGCTCGTCACCGAGTCCGACTTCTACGGCCGGGCCGTCGGCTACGGGGCCGCCGCGCCC
>JAAYAS010000091.1 GCA_012719255.1 Microbacteriaceae bacterium
GAAAAAGGTAGCTGAAGTGGTATTCGCAGTTGTGCGCGCCGGTGGCCGGCAGGAGAAGGTCGAGGTCGGCTCGGTTCTCGAAGTGAACCGTGTCGTCGCCGACGACAATGGCAACGTGACCCTTCCCGCCGTGCTGCTCGTCGACGGTGACTCGATCACCACCGACGCCGACAAGCTCGCGAAGGTCACCGTCACCGCCGAGGTCCTCGAGGACTTCCGCGGCCCCAAGATCGAGATCGTCAAGTACAAGAACAAGACCGGGTACCGCAAGCGCCAGGGCCACCGCCAGGAGCTCACGCGCGTCAAGGTCACCGGCATCAAGTAGAGCGAAGGAGCTGAGACCTCATGGCAACTAAGAAGGGCGCGAGCTCGACCAAGAACGGTCGCGACTCGAACGCGAAGCGCCTCGGTGTGAAGCGCTTCGCCGGCCAGATCGTCAACGCGGGCGAGATCCTCGTCCGCCAGCGCGGCACGAAGTTCCACCCCGGTGCGAACGTCGGCCGCGGCGGCGACGACACCCTGTTCGCCCTCGCGGGCGGCACCGTCGAGTTCGGCGAGAAGGGCCGTCGCAAGGTCGTCAACATCGTCGCCGGCGAGTAGTCGCCGGTGAGCCCGCCGTCCAGCGCGGCGCGGCACCAGGATTCCCGGAACGGGGCGGATCGCGCAGGTCCGCCCCGTTTCGCGTACCGCCGCCGGAGCGCGGCGGCCGCGGCCGGTCCGGCGCGCGGCGAGAGAGAGGATGCCCATGGTCACGTTCGTCGATGAGGTCGCGCTGTTCCTGCGCGCGGGCGACGGCGGCAACGGCTGCATGTCGATCCGCCGCGAGAAGTTCAAGCCGCTCGCCGGCCCCGACGGCGGCGACGGCGGCGACGGCGGCGACATCGTGCTCGTCGCCGACCCGAACACGACGACGCTGCTGAGCTACCACCACTCGCCGCACCGCCGCAGCGAGGCGGGCGGCTTCGGCATGGGCGACTACCGCAACGGCACCACCGGCGCCGACCTCGAGCTGCCGGTGCCGGTCGGCACCGTCGTGCGCGACGCCGACGGCGCCGAGCTCGCCGACCTCGTCGAGCCCGGCATGCGCCTCGTGGTCGCGGAGGGCGGCCAGGGCGGGCTCGGCAACGCCGCGCTCGCCTCGTCGAAGCGCAAGGCCCCCGGCTTCGCGCTGCTCGGCACGCCCGGCGACGAGCTGCGCATCGTGCTCGAGCTGAAGTCGGTCGCCGACGTCGCGCTCGTCGGCTTCCCGTCGGCCGGCAAGTCGTCGCTGATCGCGGCGATGAGCGCCGCGAAGCCGAAGATCGCCGACTACCCGTTCACCACGCTGCACCCGAACCTCGGCGTCGTCGAGACCGACTCGAGCCGCTTCACGATCGCCGACGTGCCCGGCCTCATCGAGGGCGCGAGCGAGGGCCGCGGCCTCGGCCTCGACTTCCTCCGGCACGTCGAGCGCTGCTCGGCGCTGCTGCACGTGCTCGACTGCGCGACGCTCGAGCCGGGCCGCGACCCGATCACCGATCTCGAGGTGATCCTCGCCGAGCTCGAGGCCTACCCGGTGCCCGAGGGGCAGGTGCCGCTCGTCGAGCGGCCCGCGCTCGTCGCGCTGAACAAGATCGACGTGCCCGAGGCGCGCGAGCTCGCCGAGTTCGTGAAGCCCGAGCTCGAGGAGCGCGGCTACCGCGTGCTGCTCGTCTCGGCCGTCGGTCACGAGGGCCTGCGCGAGCTCGGCTTCGCGCTGAGCGAGCTCGTCGAGGCCGATCGCGCCGCCCGTCGCGGAACCGCCGACGAGGCGCGCCCCCGCATCGTGGTGCGTCCGCGCGCCGTCGACCGCCGCGACTTCGAGATCAAGATCGAGGGCGGCAGCTACGGCGCGCTCTACCGCATCCTCGGCCGCAAGCCCGAGCGCTGGGTGCAGCAGACCGACTTCGCGAACGACGAGGCCGTCGGCTTCCTCGCCGACCGGCTCGCGAAGCTCGGCATCGAGGATGCGCTGGTGAAGGCCGGTGCGCAGGCGGGCTCGACCGTCGTGATCGGCCCCGGCGACGGCGTCGTGTTCGACTGGGAGCCGACGCTCGCTTCGGCCGCCGAGGTGATGACCGCCCACGGCACCGACGCGCGCCTCGACGAGCGCACCCGTCCGACCCGCGCCGAGAAGCGCGAGGCCTACTACGACCTCATGGACGCGAAGGCCGCCGCCCGCGCCGAGCTCGAGCGCGAGCGCGAGGCGGGGCTCTGGCGCGACGACGCCTAGCCCGGGACGCCGTCGCGCACGGCTGGACGACCGGTTCCGAACGGGTCCCTTCTCGGACTTCGGGAATGCTTGGACGGCGCTATTTCCAGACGGTCTTCATTGGTTTGTCGTTTAACCCTTTTGGGTGTGGTGCGAGGGTGGCCCCGCTCTAGACTGGCATGCGTCGATCAAGCGGGGTAGGAGAGGGGGACCGGTCGGACGCGCGGGGAACGGCGCCGACAGGAGCAGCGGATGAACAGCATGAGGGGCCAGAAGGTCGAGAAGGTGGGCCTGCGCGAGCTCAAGCGCCGCGCGACCGAGAACGCGATCGAGACCGCCGCGGTGCGACTCGCCCGCGAGCTCGGCCCGGACGAGGTGACCGTCGAGCAGATCTGCAACGAGGCCTTCGTCTCGCGCAGCACGTTCTTCAACTACTTCCCGAGCCGCGATGCCGCCATCTACGGCCGTCCGGTCGATCTCGAGCCGAGCGACCGCGTCGACGAGCTCCTCGCGAAGTGGCAGGACGCGCTGCCGGTCGGGCTCGCCCTCGCCGTGCTCGAGTGGATGGGCGCCGAGCGCATCAACTCCGACGTCGCCCGGGAGCGCTCCGAGCTGATCAACGCGCATCCCGACATCGGCTACCGCCTCAACTGGGAGGCGCAATCGGTGCGCCAATCGCTCGAGGCCGTCGTCGCCGACTGGTTCGAGCGCAACCCCGACCGCATCCGGCTCGGCAGCGCCGAGATCGATGCCGGGATCGTCGTCCACATCGGCACGCTCCTCGGCGAGGAGATCTACGCCACCTGGGCGCAGGGCACCGGCGACAACCCGTTCGACGTCGAGACGCTCGAGGCGGCGTACCGCGTCGTCATCGAGCGCCTGTCGGCCTACATCGACCCGGCGGCGTGATGCCCGTGCGGTGCGCGTCGCCTCGCGAGAACCGTTAGGATGGTCCGCATGTTCGATCTTCTGCTGCAGGCCACCGGCACGGCGCCCGACACGGTCCTCGTCCACCCCGGCCCGATGGTCTTCCCGCCGATCGTGTTCGGCATCATCACGCTGGTGATCCTCCTCGCGCTGCACGCGATCACCTTCGCGTTCCGCAACATGGCGCAGGCGCACCCCGATAAGTCGGCGGTGCTCCCGTACGAGCCCGTCGGCCACCCCGGCACCCCGATCATCGACACGGCGGCCGACCGCCACTAGGCGCGTCGCGTGACGTCGACCGGCAGCGTGCCGCCCTCCTCCCTCGCCCCGCGGCGCCGCCGCCGCGTCGGCATCATGGGCGGCACGTTCGATCCGATCCACAACGGCCACCTCGTCGCAGGCAGCGAAGTCGCGCAGCACTTCGACCTCGACGAGGTGTTCTTCGTCCCCACGGGCAACCCGTACATGAAGGACGGGGTCTCGTCGGCCGAGCACCGCTACCTCATGACGGTGATCGCCACGGCCTCGAATCCCCGCTTCAAGGTGAGCCGCGTCGACATCGACCGGCCCGGCCCCACCTACACGATCGACACGCTCCGCGACCTCCGCCGGCTGCTGCCCGACGTCGACCTGGTGTTCATCACCGGCGCCGACGCGATCGAGCAGATCCTCGAGTGGAAGGACGCGCAGCAGATGTTCGAGATCGCGCACTTCGTCGCGGTCACCCGCCCCGGCCACGAGATGGACGTCTCGGCGCTGCCGGGCGAGCACGTCTCGGTGCTCGAGATCCCGGCGCTGTCGATCTCGTCGACCGACTGCCGCGCCCGGGTGCGCGGCGGCAACCAGGTCTGGTACCTGGTGCCCGACGGCGTCGTGCAGTACATCGCCAAGAACCGCCTCTACCGACCCGATGCGCAGCGCACCATCTAGTGCGCGCGAATGAAGGAGCCCCCTCACCGATGACGGCCACCGAACGTGCGC
>JAAYAS010000008.1 GCA_012719255.1 Microbacteriaceae bacterium
GACGCGATCGGCCGCATCCGGCCCGACGCCGACCGGCGCTCGCTCGTGCGCCGGCTCGCGACCGCCTACCCCGAGACCTGGACCTACGCCGTCGACGGACTCACCGGCGCGAGCCCCGAGATGCTCGTGCGGGTGCTCGGCCGCGAGGTGGCGACGCGGGTGCTCGCCGGCACGCTCGCGCGCGGCCGCGACGAGCGGTCGGACGAGGCGGCCCGCGCCGCGCTCGCGGGCTCGGCGAAGAACCTCCACGAGCACCGGCTCGCGGTCGACTCGGCGCTCGAGTCGCTGCGCGCGCTCGACTCGCACGACGACCTCCTCGGCGGGCTCACCGCCTCGCCCGAGCCGTTCGTGCTCGGGCTGCCGAACGTCTGGCACCTCGCGAGCGACATCCGCGGCACGCTGCCGGCGAGCGCGAGCATCCTCGACCTCGTCGAGGCGCTGCACCCGACCGCGGCGGTCGGCGGCACGCCGCGGGCCGAGTCGCAGGCGGCGATCGACGAGCTCGAGCCGTTCGATCGGCGCCGCTACGCGGGCCCCGCCGGCTGGGTGTCGGCCGACGGCGACGGCGAGTGGGTGATCGCGCTGCGCGGCGCCGAGATCGACCCCGACGGGGCGGTCACCGCCTACGCCGGCGGCGGCATCGTCGCCACGAGCGAGATCGACGAGGAGTGGGACGAGACGATCGCGAAGCTCGCGCCGATCGCCGACGCGCTCGGCTGATGCGGATGCGCGCGGCCGAGCCGGATGCGCGCGGCTGACCCGGATGCCGCGCGGCCGCGTAGGATGGACAGGATGAGCAACGCCGATCTCGAGAAGCGCCCCGCCGACGTGTCGGCGATGTTCGACCGCGTCAGCCGGCACTACGACCTCACGAACGATGTGCTGTCGGCCGGTGTCGCGCCCTACTGGCGCACCCGCACGCGGCGCACCATCGACCCGCGTCCCGGCCAGCGCATCCTCGACGTCGCCGCCGGCACCGGCACCGTGAGCCGCATCCTCGCCGACCGCGGCGCCGAGGTCACCGCGCTCGACTTCTCCGAGGGCATGATCGCCGAGGGCATTCGCCGCCACGGCGACCACCCGCGCATCGAGTTCGTGCAGGGCGACGCCACCGACCTGCCCTTCGACGACGGCGTCTTCGACGTCACCACCGTGAGCTTCGGCCTGCGCAACGTGCAGCGGCCGATGCAGGCGCTGCGCGAGATGCTCCGCGTCACCCGCCCCGGCGGCCGCATCGTCATCTGCGAGTTCTCGACCCCCGGCAACCCCGTCGTGCGCGGCGCCTACAACGCCTACATGACCTACGCCATGCCGACCATCGTGCGCGCCGTGTCGAGCGACCCCGAGGCCTACGACTACCTGTTCGAGTCGATCCGGGCCTGGCCCGACCAGCCCGAGCTCGCCCGCTGGCTGCGCGAGGCCGGCTACGAGCAGGTCGCCTGGCGCGACCTCACCTACGGCATCTCGGCGCTCCACCGCGGCGTGAAGCCCCTCGACCCCACCGCCTAGACTCGCCCCGAGCGCCGGCCCGCGGCGCGCACCCCGCACCACCCCACCGCATCCCGCCCCCGCACCCGCATCAGGAGCCCGAACGTGACCGCCCAGCCCACCGCCGCCCGCCGACCCTCGCACGCGGTCGTCGGCGCCGGGTTCGCGAAGCAGCTGTTCGGCCGGCCCGCCGAGCGCCGCCTGCGCGCCGCCCTCGACGAGGGCCTCGAGCGCGTCGAGCGCGTGCTCGCCGAGCAGGTGCGCTACGCCGACGAGGTCGCCCAGGTCACGACCACCTACCTCCTCGACGCCGGCGGCAAGCGGCTGCGGCCGATGCTCGTGCTGCTCACCGCGCAGCTCGGCCCGGACCCCGTCAACGAGGAGCTCGACCTCGCGGCCGCCGCCGTCGAGATCACCCACCTCGCCTCGCTCTACCACGACGACGTCATGGACGAGGCGACCCTGCGCCGCGGCGTCACCGCCGCCCACCTGCAGTGGTCGAACTCGACCGCGATCCTCGCCGGCGACCTGCTGTTCGCCCGCGCCTCGCAGGTGTTCTCCGAGCTCGGCACCGAGGCGATCCGGCTGCAGGCCGACGTGTTCGAGCGGCTCGTGCTCGGCCAGATGCACGAGACCATCGGCCCGCGCGAGGGGCAGGACCGCATCGAGCACTACCTGCAGGTGCTCGCCGACAAGACCGGTTCGCTCATCGCCGCCGCCGCGGTCTACGGCGTGATGCTCTCGGGCGCCCCCGACGAGTACAAGGCCGCGATGCGCGAGTTCGGCGAGGGCGTCGGCGTCGCGTTCCAGATCGTCGACGACGTCATCGACCTCTCGCCCGACCACGGCAAGACCGGCAAGCTCGCCGGCACCGACCTGCGCGCCGGCGTCGAGACGCTGCCCGTGCTGCTGCTCGAGCAGCGCGCCGAGCGCGGGGATGCGGACGCCGCCGACCTGCTCGAGCGCATCCGCACCCGCGTGGCCGGCACCGCGCCCGGCAGCGCCGACCCGACGCTCGCGCGGCCCGAGGCGGTCGGCTCCGCCGACGAGGACGAGATCGCCGCGATCGTCGCCGAGCTGCGCGACCACGACGTCACCCGCGAGACCCTCGAGGCCGCGCAGGCGCAGGTGCGCCGCGCGACCGGCGCCCTCGACGCGCTGCCCGCCGGCGTCGTGCGCGAGGCGCTGCGCGAGTTCGCCGAGCGGCTCGTCAACCGCGACTTCTGAGCGCCGGGCCCCGCCCCGCGCATCCCCACCACCCCGCACCCACCCGCGGCGCGAGCCGAACGCCCCCGCGCCGCCTCGACCGAACGGAGAACCCCCACATGTCGAAGCTCCGCGTCGCCGTCGTCGGCGCCGGCCCCGCCGGCATCTACGCGTCCGACATCCTCCTCAAGGAGGCCGAGGGCCGCCACGAGGTGTCGATCGACCTGTTCGACCGCCTCCCCGCCCCCTACGGCCTCGTGCGCTACGGCGTCGCCCCCGACCACCCGCGCATCAAGGGCGTCGTGTCGGCGCTGCGCGACGTGCTCGACACCGGCCGCATCCGCGTGTTCGGCAACGTCGACTTCGGCCGCGACCTGCGGCTCGACGACCTGCGCGAGCGCTACCACGCGGTGATCTTCGCCACCGGCGCGATGTTCGACGCCCCGCTCGACATCCCCGGCATCGACGCGGAGGGCTCGTACGGCGCCGCCGACTTCGTGAACTGGTACGACGGCCATCCCGACGTCGCCCGCGACTGGCCGCTCGACGCGTCGTCGGTCGCCGTCATCGGCAACGGCAACGTCGCCCTCGACGTCGCCCGGATGCTCGCGAAGCACGTCGACGACCTCATGCCGACCGAGATCCCCGCGAACGTCGAGGCCGGGCTGCGCGCCTCGGCGGTCACCGACGTGCACGTGTTCGGCCGCCGCGGTCCGCTGCAGGTGAAGTTCACGCCGCTCGAGCTGCGCGAGCTCGGCGAGGTGCCCGGCGCCGACATCGTCGTCGCCGAGGAGGACTTCGACCGCGACCCCGACGCCGACGCCGAGGCGAAGAAGAACAAGCAGATCCTCGTGATCGACCGCATCTTCTCGAAGTGGCGGGGCGAGGATGCGGAGCGCACCGGCCCGCGCCGCCTGCACCTCCACTTCTGGGCGCGCCCCGCCGCGGTGCTCGCCGACGACGAGGGCCGCGTGCGGGCGCTGCGCATCGAGCGCACCGCCCCTGGCCCCGACGGCTCGGTGGTCGGCACCGGCGAGTTCCGCGAGATCGAGGTCGGCCAGGTGTACCGCGCCGTCGGCTACCACGGCTCGGCGCTCGACGAGGTGCCCTACGACGCCGACCGCGGCGTCATCCCGAACGACGGCGGCTCGGTCGTCGACGCCGAGGGCGAGCGCGTCGGCGGCGTCTACGCGACCGGCTGGATCAAGCGCGGCCCCGTCGGCCTCATCGGCCACACGAAGTCGGACGCGAAGGAGACCATCGAGCACCTCCTCGCCGAGGAGTCGAGCTGGTGGACCCCGTCGATCGACGACCGCGACTCGATCGCGGCGCTCCTCGACGAGCGCGGCGTGCGCTACACCGACCTCGACGGCTGGCACCGCCTCGACGCGCACGAGCGCGCCCTCGGCGAGGCCGTCGGTCGCGAGCGCATCAAGGTCGTCGACCGCGAGGAGATGCTCCGCATCTCGCGCGGCGAGTAGGCGCGCGGACGGGGCGGCGGTGCGCCGCCCCGCCTACTGCACCACGCTCGTGAGCCGGGCGAGGTCGTCGAGCGCCGCCTGCCAGCGCGGCCGCGCGAGCCACTGCTCGAGCGTGAGCTCGCGCGACTTCGCGCGGTAGCGCAGCTCGACCTCGCGCATCCGCTCGGCGAAGTCGGGGCCGTAGACGATCATCATCATCTCGGCGTTCAGCGTGAACGAGCGCATGTCCATGTTGCTCGAGCCGACGAGCGTCACCTCGTTGTCGACGGTCATGTGCTTCGAGTGCAGCACGTACGGCCGGCGGTAGAGCCAGATGCGCACGCCCGCGCGCAGCAGCGCCTCGTAGTACGACTGCTGCGCGTGCTGCGTGAAGAACTGGTCGCCCTGCTCGGAGACGTGCAGCTCGATGTCGACGCCGCGCTGCGCGGCGGTCGTCATCGCGTAGAGCATCGAGTCGTCGGGCGCGAAGTAGGGCGAGGCGATGACGACCTGCTCGCGCGCCTGGTAGAGCAGCTGCACGAACAGCCGCAGGTTGTTCTCGTGCTCGTAGCCGGGGCCCGAGGGCACGAGCTGGCAGTCGTAGCTGCGGGTGCCGGGCCCCTCGAGCGCGCGCCAGCGGGCGAAGTCGAGCAGCTCGGGGTCGTCGCCGTCGGCGGGCAGCTCTCCGGTCTCGGCGTACCAGTCGGAGCGGAACACCGCGTCGATGCCGAGCGCCATCGGCCCCTCGACCCGCACCATGAGGTCCTTCCACAGTAGCCGCGAGCCGTCGCGCCGCGGCCGGCGGTGGTAGCCGCGCTCGATGAGGTTCTGCGACCCCATCCAGCCGACCCGGCCGTCGACGACGAGCAGCTTCCGGTGGTTGCGGAGGTCGACGCGCTGCCAGCCGTTGCCCGACCACGGCCAGATCGAGTAGAGCCGGTGCCACTCGCAGCCGCTCTCGCGCAGCCGCCGCTTCATGCGCGCGTAGCCGCGGTAGCGGATGCTGCCGATCTGGTCGTAGAGCACGCGCACCGCGACGCCGCGCGCGACGGCGCGCTCGATCGCGGCGAGCACCGGCTCGGTCACCTCGTCGGCCGCGAACGCGTAGAAGAGGAGGTGCACGTACTGCTCGGCGCCGTCGATCTCGTCGGCCATCGCCGTGATCGTCGGGTCGTAGTCGGTGCGGATCGTGAGCCGGTTGTGGGCGAGCACCGGGATGGCCGTGAGCTCGCGCGCGAGCGTCGCCACCGGCGCGTACCGGTCGGGCACCGGCGAGACCGCGCCCGCATCCTCGAGCAGCGCCGTCGACTCGAGCAGGATGTCGTTGAACTCGGCCTGCTTCGCGCGCCGCTTGCGCGGCAGCCGGTTCGTGCCGAACAGGAAGAACAGCAGCAGCCCCACGTAGGGGATGAGGCCGATCGTGAGCAGCCACGCGACGGCCGTGGTGGGGCGCCGGTTGTGCCCGATCGTGAACGCCGTCACCGTGATGATGACGGCGTTCACCGCGATGGCGACGATGAGCAGCCAGCCGGTGAGCGATCCGATCGGGATCATCGCAGCGCCGCCGCTCGGGCCGGGGTCAGCGGAAGTTGATGAACTGCAGGTCGAGGTCGACGTCGGCGCCCTTGAGGAGCGCGATGGTCGCCTGCAGGTCGTCGCGGCTCTTCGACGAGACGCGCAGCTCGTCGCCCTGGATCTGCGACTTCACCGACTTCGGGGCCTCGTCGCGGATGAGCTTCGAGAGCTTCTTCGCGTTCGCCTGGTCGATGCCCTGCTTGAGGCCCGCCTCGAGGCGCACCTCCTTGCCCGACTGGTAGGGCTCGCCGGTGTCGAGCGACTTCAGCGAGATGCCGCGCTTGATGAGCTTCGACTGCAGCACGTCGAGCACGGCGAGCACGCGGTCGTCGGAGACGGCCTTCATGAGGAACTTCTCGTTCGCGAACTCGACCGAGGCGGCGGCGTCCTTGAAGTCGTACCGCTGCGCGATCTCCTTGGAAGCCTGGTTCACCGCATTCGCGACCTCCATCGGGTCGACCTTGCTCACGACGTCAAACGAGGAATCAGCCATGGGGGTATCGTACGGGAGTCGGCACTGGAGAGCGGGAGGCGTTCGGGTGGAGGGCTTCTGGTTCGCGCTGGCGCTCACCGTCGGCGCCGGCCTGTCGACCTCGATCGGCGGCGTGCTCGGCGTGATCGGCCGGCCCACCTCGACGAAGCTCATGTCGGTGGGCCTCGGCTTCTCGGCCGGCGTGATGATCTACGTCTCGATGGTCGAGATCCTCCCGAAGGGCCGCGACGAGCTCGTCGCCGCGTTCGGCGAGACGCCCGGCAACTGGTGGATGCTCCTCGCCTTCTTCGGCGGCATCGGCCTCATCGCCCTCATCGACTGGATCGTGCCCTCGGCGGTGAACCCGCACGAGCCCGGCACCATCGACGAGAAGGCCCGCCGGCACGCGCTCATGCGCACCGGCATGCTCACCGCCGTGGCGCTCGCGGTGCACAACTTCCCCGAGGGCTTCGCGACGTTCATCGCCGCGCTGCAGGATCCGCACGTCGCGATCCCCGTCGCCGTCGCGATCGCGATCCACAACGTGCCCGAGGGGCTCGCGGTCGCGGTGCCCGTCTACCACGCGACCGGCTCGCGGGCGAAGGGCTTCTGGTGGGCGACGCTCTCGGGCGCGGCCGAGCCGGCGGGCGCGCTGATCGGCTACCTGCTGCTGATGCCGTTCCTCTCGGACGCGCTGCTCGGCGTCGTGTTCGCCGGCATCGCCGGGATCATGGTGTTCATCTCGCTCGACGAGCTGCTGCCGACCGCGCACGAGTACGGCGAGCACCACTGGGCCGTGTACGGCCTCATCGGCGGCATGGCCGTGATGGCGGTGTCGCTCGTGCTCATGGCGTAGGGCCGGCGGGGCCCGCGCTCACGGCCCGGGCCGGCGGGCCGCGGCGCCGGCCGATCGGGCGCGGAGACGAACCCGCCCCGGCGGGACTGCGGCCGGCCGGGGCGTTTCGGTGAGTGGCGAGTGAGGGATTCGAACCCCCGAATGCGATGCAGGCTGATTTACAGTCAGCTCCCTTTGGCCACTTGGGTAACTCGCCAGGGATGCGCGCGAAGCGCACCGATCGAGTGTACACCAGCGGCGGGGGCCGTGCGAACCGCGGCGGGCGCCGCCTCGGGGGCGGTCCTGTGGATGGACCCGGCGGCGGAAACGCGCCCCTGCTAGCGTCCGAGCCGTGACGAATCCCAGCGCCGCCGACCGCATCCGCCCCGACCTCGCCGCGCTCGCCGGACCCGCCGACGCGGTGCCGAGCGACGGGGCCCTGCTCGAGCTCGCGCTCGCGCTCGCGCAGGAGGCCGGCGAGCTCATCGCCGCGCGCCGCGCGGAGGGCGTCGAGGTCGCCGCGACGAAGACGACGATCGTCGACGTGGTCACCGCCGCCGACCGCGAGGCCGAGCAGCTGCTGCGCGACCGGCTCGCGCGGCTGCGCCCGGACGACGGCTTCTACGGCGAGGAGAGCGACCCGACCGCCGGCGGCACCGGGCTCACCTGGGTGGTCGATCCGATCGACGGCACGGTGAACTACCTCTACGGCATCCCGAACTACGCGGTGTCGATCGCGGTCGTCACCGGCGACCCGGCCCGCGACCCGGCCGAGTTCGAGACGATCGCCGGCGTCGTGCTCGCCCCGGCTGCCGGCGAGTGCTACGCCGCCGTGCGCGGCGGCGGAGCCACCCTCAACGGTGCGCCGATCGGCGTGGGCGACGGCCCGGCCGAGCTCGCGCAGACACTGCTCGCCACCGGTTACGCCTACGAGCCCGAGACCCGGCGGCTGCAGGCCGAGATCTGGCTCGCGCTCGCCGGCGTCGTGCGGGATGTGCGGCGGATGGGGGCGGCCTCGCTCGACCTCTGCGGCGTCGCCTCGGGTCGACTCGACGCCTACTTCGAGATCGGGCTGAAGCCGTGGGACTGGGCGGCCGGCGCACTGATCGCGCGCGAGGCCGGCGCCGAGGTGTCGGGCTGGTCGGGCGAGGCCGAGAGTCGGGGTATGCTGGTCTGCGGGCATCCGCGGATCAGCGCAGATCTGCAGCAGATGCTCGAGGCGCACGTGCCGAGCGGCCTGCGGAATCCCGGCCCCACCAGCGGATCGTGATCAAACGTAGACAAACCCGTGATCTTGTCGTTACACTCGTCGAGTCCTGACAATCACGGAGGGTTCCGAATGGCGAACGACTCGACTGCGCAGCAGCCGCTGACGCGACGCGAGCTGCGCGAGCTCGAGCGCGAGGCCCAGCGCGAGGCGCGCCTCGTCGCCGCCCGTGAGGCCGAGGCCCGTGCCGCCCGCATCGAGGCGGAGCGCATCGAGGTCGAGCGTCGCGCCGCCCAGGCCCTCGCCGCCGCGGAGCCCGCGTTCATGTCGCGCCGCGAGCGCCGCCTCGCCGAGGCCGCCGCCGTCGAGGTCGCGCCCGTCGGGGTCGCCCCCGTCGTCGCGGCCGTCGAGCCCGCCGCCGAGGCTCCCGCCGAGCCCGTCGCCCCCGCCTTCCTCTCGCGCCGCGAGCGCCGCGAGGCCGAGCGCGCCGCCGAGCTCGCGGCCGTCGCCCGCCTCGAGGCCGAGTCGGCCGCCGCCGCCGCGCAGGTGGCCGTCGAGCTGCCCGAGCTGTTCGCCGTTCCGGCGCCGGCCGTCGACCACGCCCCGGCCGTCGCCGAGGCCCCGGTCGAGGCCCTCATCCCCGTCATCGAGCCGATCGCCGA
Organism: Microbacteriaceae bacterium; assembly: GCA_012719255.1. Taxonomy (GTDB): domain Bacteria; phylum Actinomycetota; class Actinomycetes; order Actinomycetales; family Microbacteriaceae; genus Gulosibacter. Next base: position 8,906 of record JAAYAS010000008.1, read on the forward strand.
GCGCGCGACCGACGCGATCGAGCCTGCCCCGGCCATCCGCCCGGTCGTCTCGCTCGACGCCGAGCGCGCGCTGCGCGGCACCGCGGGCGACGAGCTGCCCACCGCCCCGAGCGACGAGCCCGAGCTCGAGGTCGCCGCGGCGTTCGCCCGGCAGGGCCGCACCGTGCGCGAGACCCGCGCCGGCCGCGCCCGCCGCATCATGCTCGACAACCGCCGCTCGGCCTCGGCCGGTCGGTTCGGCGGCTCGCTGCTCGCGATGAGCTTCCTCGCCGGCACCGTCGTGCTCGGCGCCGGCTCGGCCGCCGCCATCGGGGCCATCGGCGCCCAGCAGGGCGAGGCCCAGGCGCAGGGCGACGTCGACGTGCTGCCCGAGGCGCAGCGGCTCACCGTCGCCCAGTCGGAGACGCTCGCCGTGTCGGCCCCGCGCTCCGACGAGGCGACCGCCGTCACCTCGATCGGCAGCGCCGCGGCCGCGAACCTCGCGACCGGCGTGAAGCTGCCCGACGCGAAGACCTACACCAACGACATCACCGCGAACGTGCAGTACCCGTTCCCGATGGGCGTGCAGATGACCGACATGTACGGTCCGCGCATCTCGCCCACCTGGGGTGCCTCGGGCTGGCACGGCGGCGTCGACTTCACGCCCGGCGAGGGCACCCCGATCGGCGCGATCGCCGACGGCGTCGTCATCGCGGTCGACCCGGGCACGACGACCTACGGCGTCTACGTCGAGGTGCAGCACGTGATCGACGGCGTGCAGGTCGTCTCGCTCTACGCCCACCTCGAGTCCGACAGGGTGCCGGTGAAGGTCGGCGACACCGTCTCGGTCGGCGACACCGTCGGCACCGTCGGCAACACGGGCGCCTCGACCGGTCCGCACCTCCACCTCGAGGTGCGCGTGAACGGCGACACCGTCGACCCGATGTACTTCTTCGAGAAGCTCAACGTGCCCGGCGTGCAGGTCGAGCTGCCCACGCAGCTCGTCGCCCCGAACGCCACCGGCGTCTTCGAGAAGCTCGAGCAGGCCGAGAGCCACGCGCTCATCGACCGGCTCTTCGTCGCGCGCTGACCCGCGCGGCCCGCGGCTCCGGGCGGTCCGCCGCCCGAGTTGCGAACAGGGGGATGCGTAGTGGTAGTATCTCCTGGTGCCGATCGCAGGGAATCCTGCGGCGACCACGCCCCGATAGCTCAGTGGCAGAGCACTTCCATGGTAAGGAAGGGGTCGTCAGTTCAATCCTGACTCGGGGCTCCATCAGTTGCTCGACCAGCAGCTGAACCCCTGGCGGGGTAGCTCAGTTGGTGAGAGCGCACGACTCATAATCGTGAGGTCGCGGGTTCGAGCCCCGCCCCCGCTACTGACGCAGGACCCCCGGGAGACCGGGGGTCCTCTTCGTTTCCGGCCGGCAAGTGCCGCGGGGTCGACCGACCCCGCGGCTGGACGGCGGCGCGTGTTGGACGCGTCGCCGGACGGACGCGGTCCCGCCGCGCACGGGAAGCGTCATCGGACTGTTGCAATCGTGCACGAGTGCGTAATGAGGATGGAGTAACGCAGGGTGCGTCGGATTCGCCCTGCCCACTCGACTGGAGTCCCGCGCATGCCCGCACCGCTCACCCGTGTCCGCACGCCGCTCGCCTGGATCGCCGGGCTCGCCCTCGCCGGCACCCCGCTCGCCGCCGCCGCGGCGCTCGCCCAGGAGGGCGGCGCGGAGACCGCGCCCGTCCTCATCAGCGACGTCGAGGGCGTCTTCGAGATCGACGGCGACGTCGAGCACGACGGCGCCGGCGACTGGGACTGGGACAACTACCCCGACGAGCTGAAGAGCTTCGTCTACGACAACGGCTCGCGCGAGGCGGCGTGCAGCGGCACCGGCGAGGACGCGACCATGCTCACGCCGTCGACGAAGGCCGACGACTACCCGTTCGAGAACCTCATCATCGCCGGTCAGGTGCACGAGAAGAGCGACCTGTGCACCCTGCGCCAGGCCGTGCAGACGGTCGTCACCGGCGAGGGCGACGACGCGACGCACCAGCACCTCTACCACGTCATGGTCACCCTCGCGGTGGGCGACGGCGAGGAGGTCGTCTTCCAGTTCCTGCCGGCCGGCGTCGACGGCCCCGAGGGCGACCTCATGATCGAGCTCGACTACGACTCGGCGGGCGAGCTCACGACCCCGTACATCTGGGTGTTCCAGGACGGCGCGTGGAGCGACCGCACCGAGCTGCTCGGCACGCCCTACCTCGTCGACTTCGCGGCCGGCGTCCGTCCCGAGACCGATGGCGACCCGTTCAAGTCGAACGAGAAGCTCTACAACAACACCGCGCTCGAGTACACGCTCGACCTCTCGGCGCTCGACCTCGACTTCGACCTCTTCGGCGGCGACAACCCTGAGTGCATGAGCTACGCCCCCGGCGACCTCGTCACCCGCACCGGCGAGGGCAACCCGAACACGCCCACGCCGACCACGAAGGACATCCTGCACAACGGCTGGACCATCGAGACCTGCGAGGAGGAGACCCCGCCGGTCACCACCGACCCGGAGACGACCGAGCCCGAGACCACGCAGCCGGAGACCACGGCGCCCGAGACGACGCAGCCGGCGACGACCGAGCCCGCCACGACGGCGCCGATCACCCCGCTGCCCTCGACCGAGCCGGCCTCGCCCACCGAGAAGCCGCTCGCCGAGACCGGCGCGGCCTTCGACTACGGCCTCCTCGCCGCC
>JAAYAS010000092.1 GCA_012719255.1 Microbacteriaceae bacterium
CGGTCGCCGCCGGCGCGGATCGCCGCCCAGAGCGGGTGGTCGGGATGATCGCGGTGCTCGTCGAGGCGGCCGGTGGCGGCGGCCAGCGCGAGACCGGCGTCGAGCTCGCCGGCGGCGGCCTCGACGCGGGCGAGCGCCGCCTCGTCGAGGACGTGGAGGAGATGGCGCGCGTCGGCGTTGATCCGGCCCGGCGTGCGTGCGTCGTGCACCATGATGAGCAGCGCCTGGTGGTCGGCTCCCGGCACCCGGCAGGGGACGCCGGCGATGGCGACCGTCTTGCCGGACGCCCGGAGCCGATCGAACGCGAGGTCGGGCGCGATGCCGAGGCCGGGCATGCGGCGGTGCACGTCGACCCAGCCCCAGTCGTCGTGCCGCGCCACGGCCGCGTGCTCGAACGGCGAGCCGGTGCGGAAGCTCGTGCGCACCCTCCAGCCGTTGCGGGCGAGCGCCTCGAGGAGGGGCTCGGCGTCGTCGGGCCGGGCGAGCACGTCGACGTCGGTGCTCCGCCGACCCTCGCGGTAGAGGCCCGGATCGACCGCGTACCCCTTGATGTGCAGCACCTCGATGCCGGCGTCGTCGGCGACCGCCTGCACCACGGCGTGGGCGAGGCGGATGCGCGCATCGAGCGGCAGCAGGGGGGCGTCAGCGGTCACCGGTTCATTCAATCAGGGCCGGGTCGCCCGCCCGTCCGTCGTCCGGTCGATCGGCGGTGAGTCCGGCGGCGTCGAGCTCGGCGCGCAGCTCCTCCGCCATCGCGAGGATCGCGTCGGGACCGATCACCGGACCGCCCGCGAGCAGCCCGTCGAGGCCGAGGATGGCCGCCCAGGGAACGCCGCTCATGCCGAAGAGCACCCCGAGCCCGTCGCCGAGCGCTGCGGCGTGGCCGAGCTCGCCGACCGGCGCGTCGGTGGGCGGCGTCACGACGAGCACCTCGATGGGCGCGGCGAGGCGCCGGAGCCGGTCGAGGTCGTCGAGCACGATGCTGCAGGCCCCGCAACCGGTCGAGGCGTGGATGAGCAGGAGCGGCGCCCGGCGGGCGAGCTGCCGCAGCCCGATGATGCTGCCGTCGGGCATCCGCAGCGCTCCGGCCGGGATGGGGGTGCGCACGTAGTCGAGCGGGCCGTCGTCGGATGCCTCGTCGGACGCCTCGTCGGACGTCGTCGCCGGTGCGCCGGCGGTGGCGCCGACGGCGGGCGGCGCCACGGCCGGCGCGGATGCGGGCCGAGGTCGGGCGCTCGCGGGGCGCAGATCGCCGTTGCGGGCGAGCGCGACGAGCACGGCGGCCGCGACCGCCGTGCCCGCGACGACCGGCAGGCGCTCGGCGGCGAGGAGCGGCCAGGCGGCGGCCCGCGCTGCCGGTTCGATCGCGACGGCCAGCAGGCCGAGCGCCGCGACCGCGACGAGCACGAGGTTCCGCACGAGCGTCGCCCGATCGACCGGTCGGTCGTCCGACTCGCCGAAGCAGCCGCACGGCACCGGCTCGGGCTTCGCGAGCGCCCGGGCGACGAGCGCGAGGTAGGCGAGGAGCAGCACGAGCGCGAGCGCCGCGGCGAGCACCGAGGCCGGTCCCCACGACGCGACCAGGAGCACGGCGAGCGCGAGCTCGGCCCACGGGAAGACGCGCCGCATCCACCGGTGCGACAGCGCGGCGGGCACGTCGAGGTCGGCGAACGACCGGTCGACCGCCTGCGGATCGCGCGCCTTCGACAGTGCGGCGGCGCCGAGCACCGCGGCGAGCGCGGGGGCGATGACCGTCCAGAGGGCGAGGAGCATGATCCCAGCGTAGATCGGGGGTCGGCGCGGTCGGGCGCCGCGCCGTCGTCCGCCTGCGGGATGATCCGCCCGGCGGCGGCGAGTCGTCTCGGATTAGACTTGACCAGACCCGGCGCGCTGCAACCGCCGCCCGCCATCGCGAACTACCGCGCCGACACGGCTCCGCCGCCCGGCACGAACGAGGCACTCGATGACAATCGCCGAATTCCTCCGCACCCTGCGGGCCAACTGGCTGCTCCTGCTGCTCGCCGTCGTGCTCGGCGCGGGTGCGGGGTTCGGGTACAGCATGACCCTGCCGCGCGTCTACGTGTCGCAGTCGACGGGATTCGTGGTCGTGGGCACCGGCGATGAGAGCGTGGGGTCGGTGATCGCCGGCTCGCAGGTCGCGCAGGATCGCGCGCGATCGTACCTGCCGCTGTTCAACAGCCGCTCGGTCGCCGAGGAGGTCGCCGAGCTGTCGACCACGGGAATCGCGGTGGACGAGGTGACGGGCGCGCTGACGGCCGGCGTCGACGAGGGCACGAACCTGATCCGGGTCAGCGCCCGCTCGGGTTCGCCCGAGAAGGCCCAGGAGATGGCGAACCTCGCCCTCCAGGCCACCGCGAACGTCGTCGACCGCATCGAGGGCTCGAGCACCATCCGGGTCGTCCCGCTCGAGGATGCAGGGCTTCCGGGCTCGCCGAGCTCGCCGAACGTGCGCAACCTCGTGCTCTACGGGGCGCTGATCGGGCTCGCGCTCGCCCTCGCGTTCGCCTTCCTGCGCCGCAGCCTCGACGTGCGCATCCGCAGCACCGACGACCTCGAGGCCGCCACCGGCTCGGGCCTGCTGGGCGTCCTGCCCAAGGCCGACGAGTTCAAGGCCGAGCAGCGCGGCGAGGACCGCCCCAACTCGCCCGGCGCGGAGGCGGTGCGCCAGCTGCGCACGAACCTCCGCTTCGTCAGCATCGACGATCCGCCGCGCACGATCATGATCACCAGCGCGAATCCCGGCGAGGGCAAGTCGACGGTGGCGAGCGCGCTCGCCCGTTCGTTCGCCCGCTCGGGCCAGCCGACGCTGCTCATCGACGCCGACCTGCGCAAGCCGCGGCAGACCGAGGTGTTCGGCATCGACGGCAAGGTGGGCCTCACCCAGGTGCTGTCGGGGCAGGCGAAGCTCGACGCCGCGCTGCACCGCATCGACGGCGGCCAGCTCTACGTGCTCCCGGCGGGACGCGTGCCCCCGAATCCGTCGGAGCTGCTCGGCTCGACCCGCATGGCGAAGCTGCTCGGCGAGGCCGGCAAGCACTTCTTCGTCGTGGTCGACGCCCCGCCGATCCTCCCGGTCACCGACGCGACGCTGCTGTCGACGAGCGTCGACGGCGCCGTGCTGGTCGGCCGCCAGGGCTGCACGACCAAGGAGCAGGCCGACCGCGCCGCGGCGATGCTCGAGCGGGTCGGCGGCGATCTCCTCGGCGTCGTGCTCAACGGCGCGGCGACCGGCGGGGCGAACTCGACGTACTACGGGTACGGCTACGGCGACTACGTCGAGGGCGGTCGTCGGCGCCGTCGGCGCGGCGACGCTCCCGGCGCGACCGACTACGACGAGCGGGCCGGCGAGGCCGAGGTGCGTCCTGCGGGCCTCGAGACGCCGACCACGACGGAATCGGCCGGTGCCCCGGCGGCGAGCGCCGGCACGGCGACGCGTTCCGCCGCACCCGGGCAGCCCCGCCCGGCGTCGGCCGATCGGCCCGGAGCGGGCACCGCGGCGGATGCGCCCGCACCCGAGCGCCCGGCCTCGGCCGGCCCGGTGCCGGTGCACCGCGCCGGGGCGTCGGGCGCTCCGGCGCCTCGCGGCCACGTGCGCCGTTCGGCGCCGCCGCTCGTGTCGCCCCTCCCCGTCGACGATCTGCTCAGCGACGACGACGGCGGCGACGACTCGCTGCCGAGCCGTCGCCGCCGTCGCGACCGCTGACGACCGCTCGCGCCGAGAACGCGGACGAGCGCTGACGAGCGCTCGCGCCGAGCGGCCCCGGAAACGGTCGGAAACGGGGCGGGGCCGGATGCGGCATGTTCCGCATCCGGCCCCGCCGGCGGCCTCGGCGCGAAGGCGCCGGCCGGGATCTAGCCCGTGTAGCAGTCGGGGGTCTCGTCGCTGCAGGGGTTGCTGCTGGAGAAGTACTCCTGGATGGTCTCGGTGATGGAGTTGTCGTTGTACGTGTAGGTGCCGGTGATCGTCAACGTGCCCGAGGAGTTGGCCGAGTTGCTGCTGCTCGCGATCAGGACGATATTGACCGTCGAGCCGGCGGGGATCGTGGCGGTCGTGCCGGTCTGCTCGACGCCGTCGACGAAGACGCGGACCAGGGAGGCGCCGCTGTCCCAGGTCGCCGAGAACGTGAAGGCGACGTCGACGTCGACGGGTGCGGTGCTCGTCCACGTCGTGACGGTGCGGTAGCCGAACTTGCAGCCCTGGATGGAGTTGCCGGGGTACTTGCAGGTCGACTCGTAGGTGCCGGAGATGACGGGCGAGACGGCGAAGGCCGGGGCGGCGCCGGCGAACAGGACGGCGGGGACGGCCCAGGCGGCGCCGGCCGCGACGGTGCGGCGGGAGATGCCACGGGGCTGCTGGTCGGCAGTGGGAAGCGTGCGGTCGCTCACGGGACAGTCGTCCTCTCGGATGATTGCACTGGGGCAAGGAAGAATGGGACGTACCCGAGCAGGATACGCTAGGAACGGGATTCCGTGTAGGGCGGGTGCCGAATTTCGCGCGGCGTTCACTCGGATCCGGCGACACGCCGGGTCCGGAAGTCGCGGTTCGGCACCGGATGTGCAAGGAGCTGCAATGGCGGACGGGCTCTTCGGCGAGTGGCCGACGCTCGAGCCCGACGGTGCGCCTCCGAGTCCCGACGCCGAGCGCCGAGTGCTGTTCGTCTGCACGGGGAACATCGCCCGCTCGGCCGCCGCCGAACGGATCGCGCGCGCGCGCCACGCCGGCATCGGCCTGGAGTACGACAGCGCCGGCATCGGCGCCCTGGTCGGCCGGCCGGTCGCCGATGACGTCGAGGCCGCCGTTCGCGCCCGCGGCGCCGATCCGGGTCCCCACGTCGCGAAGCAGGTGACGCGCGCGCTCGTCGACGGCGCCGGGCTCATCCTCGTCGCCGACGTCGAGCACCGCGATTGGCTGCTCGAGGAGTGGCCCGATCTCGTGCACCGCGTCGCCCTCCTGCGCGAGGCGGCCGCGGTTGCCGCGGCGCTCGCCGACGATCCCGACGGGGCGGCGGGGTCCGAGCCCGGCCGTCTTCCGGCCGCGCGTCGCCTCGTCGACCGCTGCGGCCACTCGCGGCGCTGGGGAATCGCCGACCCGTACCGTCGGGGGCCCGTGCGCGGGGAGCGCGCCGTCGCCGAGGTCGAGCAGGCGCTGGCGGTGCTGCTGCCGCTCTACGCGGCGTCGGTGCGGCGCTGAGCGTCGGTGCGGCCCTGAGGGCCCGTGCGGGTGCGGCCGCCGGGAGAACGAAGAAGCCCCCGCGCGGGGCGGGGGCTTCGGGAGTGGCTCCGACCGGTGTCGATCCGGTGACCTTTCGATTTTCAGTCGAACGCTCTACCAACTGAGCTACAGAGCCTCTCAAATGACGATGCCCTCCGCTCGGGAGGGCTTCGCCACTCGCGACCCTGACGGGACTTGAACCCGCGACCTCCGCCGTGACAGGGCGGCACGCTAACCAACTGCGCTACAGGGCCATATTCAATTGCGACGTTCCACGGTAACAGGCTCCGGATTCTCCGGCAACTTCCGCCGCCGTGACCCCAACGGGATTCGAACCCGTGCTGCCGGCGTGAAAGGCCAGTGTCCTAGGCCGCTAGACGATGGGGCCGAGGCCCAGTCCTGTGGACCGCCGAGGAACAACACTAGACCACGCCGCTCGCGCTTCGCAACTCGAATGCGCGCGGCGCGGCGCGGCCTGCCGGCCTCGGGTCGGCGAGGGGGTTACGTTCTGCGCAAGATGTGACTACCGTTGCAGTTGTTACTCACGTGATATGTGAGGCGAATGCGCCTGATGTGACGAACGTGATGCACCCGAGACCGACCGAGGGGACCGCATGGCCAGCCCGCGAACGATGCGCCGCGCCCACCGCCCGAGCGCGTGGCGCGCCGTCGCCGCCGTCGCGCTCTCGCTCGCCATCGTCGTCGGCGGCGGCACGATCGCCCAGGCGAAGCCGCTCGACGAGTACGCCGACTGGGACGACGTCGTCGCCGCCCAGGGCGACGTCGACCGGCAGAACGAGCTCATCGACGAGATCAACGCCCAGATCGAGCAGCTCGAGAACGACGTCGTCATCGCCGAGGCGAACGCGCTCGAGAAGGGCGAGGCCTACTCCGAGGCCTCGAACGAGGCGAACCACCAGCAGGAGACCCACTACTCGCTGCAGGTGCAGGCCGAGGAGGCCGCCGAGACCGCCGAGACCGCCGAGCGCGACGCCGGCGCGATGGCCGCGGCGATGTCGAACCGCGTCGGCACCGACCCCACCGTCGAGCTGCTCATGCAGCCCGAGGCCGCCGACGACTTCCTCATGAGCATGTCGACGCTCTCGAAGCTCGGCAGCTACAGCGGCACCGTGTTCGACGACGCCGTGTCGTCGCGCAACAACGCCGACCAGCTCACCGAGCAGGCCGAGGTCGCGCTCGACGAGCTGCGCCGCCTCGAGAAGATCGCCGAGGACGCGTACATCGAGGCCGTCGAGGCGCAGACCGCCGTGCAGCTCGCCCGCGACAACGCCATCGACAAGGGCTCCGAGCTCGAGGCCATGCTCATCCCGCTCATGGAGCACCGCGACGTGGTGCAGGCCGATTACGAGGAGGGCGAGCGCCTCCGCGAGGAGGAGCGCCGCCGCATCGAGGAGCAGCGCCGCCGCGAGGAGGAGGAGCGCCGCCGGCTCGCCGAGGAGGCCGCCGCCGCGCAGGCCGCGAACAACCCCGCGCCCCCCGCGTCCAGCTCGGGCGGCGGTGGCGGCGGTGGTGGCGATGCCGGTGCGCCCGCGCCGAGCTCGAGCGGCATCTCGTACCCGATGGACCCGGCCGGCTACGTGACGAGCTGGTGGGGCTACCGCCTGCATCCGGTCGGCGGCTACTACGCCTACCACAACGGCCTCGACCTCGTGTACGCCTACGGCAACAGCTGCTGGATGCCGCTCTACGCGGTCACCTCCGGCACCGTCACCTACGCCGGCGAGATGGGCACCTACGGCAACATGGTCGACCTCATGGGCAGCGACGGCTACACGAAGTTCCGCTACGCCCACATGCCCTGGGGCGGCATCAACGTCTGGCCGGGGCAGTACGTCAACGCCGGCGACGTGATCGGCTACATCGGCACGACCGGCTGGTCGACCGGATGCCACCTCCACCTCGAGATCCACCAGGGCGGCGAATCGGTCGACCCGCAGATCTGGCTCGCCAACCGCGGCATGTACTACTACTGACCCCGGCCCGAACTCCGGCGCGAACGCGAGGGGCCGCATCCTCGAGCTGAGGATGCGGCCCCTGTGCGTGCGCGGGCGTGCGCTACTCGGCCGGCCGGTAGGCCTCGAGCGAGCGCTGGATGATCTCGTCGGCCTCGGCCGCCGAGCCCCACGCCTCGACCTTGACCCACTTGCCGGGCTCGAGGTCCTTGTAGTGCTCGAAGAAGTGCTTGAGCTGGTCGCGGGTGTTCTGCGCGACGTCCTCGAGCTCCTGGATGTGGGCCCAGCGAGGGTCCTTCGCGGGCACGCAGAGCACCTTGTCGTCGCCGCCGGCCTCGTCGGCCATGCGCAGCACGCCCACGGGGCGCACCTTCAGGCCGACGCCGGGGAACACCGGGAACTCGAGCAGCACGAGCGCGTCGAGCGGGTCGCCGTCGTCGGCGAGCGAGTGCTCGAAGTAGCCGTAGTCGACGGGGTAGACGAACGGGGTGAACAGCACGCGGTCGAGGTAGACCCGGCCGGTCTCGTGGTCGACCTCGTACTTGTTCTGGCTGCCGCGGGGGATCTCGATGACGACGTCGTAAGCGCCCATGATGCTCCTACTCAGATGGGAAGGTGACGGCGGCGCGCACGAGCGAGTGCCGCGGTGGCGCCCGCTCCCCAGGCTAGTGGATTCGGGTGATCAGCCGCGTCGGAGCCGGCCCGGGGAGAATGGCGGCAGAACGAACTGCATCGATGCCGAGAAATGGGGAGGCGCATCATGGCGAAGCGGAAGTCGAGCTGGGACGAGCTCACGCAGGAGCAGCAGGGCGGGATCATCCTGCTCGGAGCGGCGCAGATCGGGCTCATGCTCTTCGCGCAGGGGGCGCTGCTCGGTCGGCCGAAGGAGCTGGTGCGCGGGCCGAAGTGGCTGTGGTTCCTCGGCAACCTCGTGAACTTCGTCGGGCCGATCGCGTACCTCGTGCTCGGCAAGCGCCGCCGCCCCGCCGCCTGAGTCGGCGGCGGGGGCGCGGGCTCGCCGAGCGGTCGGCTGAGCCAGTCGAAGCATGCGGTGGTGCCCTTCGACGGGGCCAGGGCGCGGGGAGGGGCCGCCGCGGGCTCACGGCTCGGGAGCCGCTCCCAAGCGGCGCCCAGTAGTGTGGCGGGCGTGGTAGCACGTCCTCGCCTCACGCCCCCGGTCGCCGACATCCGCCGTGCCGTGCGGGTGTCCCTGCGCGGCGTCGCGCGCGAGGGCGACCTCGTGCTCGTCGCGCTCTCGGGCGGCCCCGACTCGCTCGCGCTCGCCGCCGCCGCCGCCTTCGAGTGCCCCCGGGCGGGGATGCGCGCGGGCGCCGTGATCATCGACCACCAGCTCCAGCCGGGCTCGGCCGCGCAGGCCGAGCGCGCCGCATCCCAGGCCCGCGAGCTCGGACTCGACCCCGTCGTCGTCGAGCGCGTCGAGGTCGTCGACGACGGCGCCGGACCCGAGGCCTCGGCGCGCGCCGCCCGCTACGGCGCGATCGACCGCATCCGGGAGTCGCTCGGCGCCACCGCCGTGCTGCTTGGCCACACCCTCGACGACCAGGCCGAGACGGTGCTCCTCGGCCTCGCCCGCGGCTCCGGCGGCAAGTCGCTGCACGGCATGGCCGCAGTGAACGGGCCGCTCGTGCGGCCGCTGCTCGGCATCCGCCGCGACGAGACCCACCAGGCGTGCGCCGACCAGGGCCTCGACGCCTGGCACGACCCGCAGAACGACGATGAGCAGTTCAAGCGCGTCCGCATCCGCACCACCGTCATGCCGATGCTCGAGCGCGAGCTCGGCCCCGGCATCGCCCAGGCGCTCGCCCGCACCGCGACGACGCTGCGCGAGGATGCGGAGACCCTCGACGCGCTCGCGCTCGAATGGGCGAACGAGATCATCGACCAGGACGCCGCCGGCCGCATCACCCTCGACGTCGGCGGCCTCGTCACCCAGCCCGCGGCGCTGCGCCAGCGCATCTGCCGCATCGTCGCCGAGCAGGGCTTCGGCGTGTCGCTGAGCCGAGCCCACACCATGGCGGTGTCGGCGCTCGCGACCGAGTGGCGCGGCCAGGGCCCCATCGATCTGCCCGGCATCCGCGTCGAGCGCGCCGACGGGCAGCTGTTCTTCGGGGCGAACCGGCCGGACGCGGAGTCGGACGCGGAGCCGGACCTCGCACCGGACGTCCGGCCCGACGCCGACGAGACCATCGACCGCCGCGACGGGCGCGGCGACTGAGCCGACGGAGGTTCCCACCATGCGCGCAGAGCAGATCCAGCACGAGATCCGCGAGGTGCTGCTCACCGAGGACGAGATCCGCGGCCGGCTCGCCGAGCTCGCCCGCGACATCGAGCGCGACTACGGCGACCGCCGGCCGCTGCTCGTCGGCGTGCTCAAAGGCGCCGTGTTCGTGATGGCCGACCTCGCGAGGGCCCTGCGCATCCCCGTCGAGATGGACTGGATGGCGGTGTCGTCGTACGGCTCCGGCACCGAGTCGTCGGGCGTCGTGCGGATTCTCAAGGACCTCGACACCGACCTCTCGGGCCGCGAGGTGCTCATCGTCGAGGACATCATCGA
>JAAYAS010000009.1 GCA_012719255.1 Microbacteriaceae bacterium
AGCGTCGATGACACGCACTACTGCATCGGATCGGTCGGCGGACCGCACCCGTTCCCGATGCTGGTACGCGACTTCAACTCCGTCGTCGGTGAAGAAGCCCGCGCGCAGTGCATCGACCAGTACGGCGGACTGCCGGACGCGGTCCTTGCGTGCGTCGGCGGCGGCTCGAACGCGATCGGCATCTTCGAGGCCTTCCTCGACGACGCCGACGTCCGGCTCGTCGGCATCGAGGCGGCCGGCGAGGGGCTCACCTCGGGCCGCACCGCCGCGACCCTCGAGACCGGCACGCCCGGCTTGCTCCACGGCGCCCGCACGATGCTGCTGCAGGACGCCGACGGCCAGACCATCGAGTCGCACTCGATCTCGGCCGGCCTCGACTACCCGGGCGTCGGCCCGATGCACTCGTGGCTGCAGGAGATCGGCCGCGCCGAGTACCGCGGCGCCACCGACGCCGAGGCGATGACCGCGATGCGGCTGCTCTCGCAGACCGAGGGCATCATCCCCGCGATCGAATCGGCGCACGCCCTCGCCGGCGCGATGCGCCTCGGCCGCGAGCTCGGCCCCGACGCGACGATCGTCGTGAACCTCTCGGGCCGGGGCGACAAGGACATGGAGACCGCGATGCACTGGTTCGAGCTCGGCGACGCGAACCGCACGATCGGAGGCGGCGAGCTGTGAGCATCATCGAGCAGACCATCGACCGCGTGCGCGCGGAGCGCCGCGGGCCGCTCATCGGCTACCTGCCGGCCGGCTTCCCCGACCTCGACACCTCGGTCGAGGCGGCGATCGCCATCGCCCGCAACGGCGTCGACATCATCGAGTTCGGCGTGCCCTACTCCGACCCCGTGATGGACGGCCCGGTCATCCAGGCCGCCTGCCAGCGGGCGCTCGCGAACGGCTTCCACACCGGCCACCTCTTCGACGCGATCGCGCGCGTCACCGACGCCGTCGACGTGCCGGTGCTCGTCATGGGCTACTGGAACCTCATCCTGCAGCGCGGCGTCGACCGCTTCGCCGCCGACCTCAAGGCCGCCGGGGGAGTCGGGATCATCACCCCCGACCTCATCCCCGACGAGGCCGAGGAGTGGATCGCCGCGAGCGACGAGCACGGCCTCGACCGCATCTTCCTCGCCGCGCCGACGAGCTCGGACGAGCGGCTGAAGCTCATCACCGAGTCGTCGACCGGCTTCGTCTACACCGTCTCGACGCTCGGCATCACCGGCGCCCGCGCCGATGTCGACCGCGCCGCGCGCGGGCTCGCCGACCGGTTGCACGCCGCCGGCTGCGAGCGCGCCTGCGTCGGCATCGGCATCTCGACCGCCGCGCAGGTGCGCGAGGTGCTCGACTACGCCGAGGGCGCGATCGTGGGCTCGGCCCTCGTGCGCTCGCTCGCCGAGGGCGGCGTCGACGCCGTCGCCCGCATCGCCGCCGAACTCCACCAGGGGACTCTTCGTTGATCACCGCCGCGCCGGCGCTGCCGGCCACCGCCGCCCTGCCCGTGCCCGCCGCGCTGCCCTCGCCGCCGCTCGAGTGGTCGTCGTTCTCGGTCGGGCCGTTCACGTTCCACGTGTACGCGCTCATCATCGTCGCCGCGATCGTGGTGTCGGTCTGGTGGACGAACCGCCGCATGACCGCCCGGGGCGGCGAGCCCTGGGTGATCATCGACATCGCGATCCCCGCGGTGCTGCTCGGCCTGCTCGGCGCGCGGCTCTACCACGTGTTCACCCACCCGGCCGACTACTTCTCCGCCGGCGCCGACTGGTGGCGCGTGTTCGCGATCTGGGAGGGCGGCAACGCGATCATCGGCGCGCTCATCGGCGGCGCACTCGGCGCCTGGCTGGTGTGCCGGCTCAAGGGCATCCGATTCCTCGCCTTCGCGGATGCGGCGGCGCCGACCATCCTGCTCGCGCAGGCGATCGGCCGGCTCGGCAACTGGTTCAACCACGAGCTGTTCGGCTGGCCGACCGACCTGCCCTGGGGCCTCGAGATCGCGCGCCCGAACCCGGCGATCCCGGCGGGGCTGCCCGCCGACACGCTCTTCCACCCGACGTTCCTCTACGAGCTGCTCTGGAACCTCGTCGGCGTCGCGGTGATCCTGCTGCTCGAGCGGATGCTCCGCTGGCGCCGCGGGCGCACGCTCGCCGCGTACTTCGTCTGGTACGGCATCGGCCGGATGATGATCGAGTCGATCCGCCTCGACTACTCGGAGATCGTGCTCGGGATGCGCTCGAACGTGCTCGGCGCGCTCGTGCTCGTGCTCATCGGCCTCGCGCTGTTCGTCTGGTCGGCCCGCAACGAGTCGGGGGAGGCCTCGATCTACCGCGACGGCCGCGTCTGGACCGAGGACGAGGAGGCGGACGCGGACGCCGCCGCCGAGGCCGAGCAGGTCGACGAGGCCGAGGACGCCGACGAGGCCGAGGCCGAGGCGCCGTCGGAGGACGCCGCCGAGCCCGCCGACGACCGCGACACGCCGAGCGCCGACGACGAATCCGAGGGAATCCCGACGGACTCCGACGAATCGCTCGACGTCGAGAAAAAGTCGCCGTCGGACTCCACAACCGACGCCCGGGACTGACGCCGAACCGCAAATGAACCATTTTTCGCGAACGGCTCCGTAACGTCCGCGAAACATTCCGCCGCTCTAGCCTGAACTCCCCGTGGCGGACGACCCGCGCCCGCCCGCGACGTCGTCGAAGGAGTTCCGTGACTGCATCCGCGTTCCACGCCAACGGTCTGCCCGCAGCGGAAGGCCTCTACGACCCCTTGAACGAGCGGGACGCCTGCGGCATCGCCGCGGTCGCGACCCTGCGCGGCGAGCCCGGCCACGACATCGTCGCGCTCGCCCTCGAGGCGCTGCGCTGCATGGAGCACCGCGGCGCGGTCGGCTCCGACGCCGGCACCGGCGACGGCGCGGGCATCCTGCTCCAGGTGCCCGACGCGTTCTTCCGCGCGACCGTCCCGTTCGAGCTCCCCGAGGCCGGCCGCTACGCCGTCGGCAACGCGTTCCTGCCCCACGACGCCGACGAGCGCGACCGCGTGAGGGCCCGCATCCTCGAGCTCTGCGCCGAGGAGCAGCTGCGCGTGCTCGGCTGGCGCGAGGTGCCGGTCGCCGCCGAGCACCTCGGCGAGCAGGCCCGGGCGACGATGCCCCGCATCGAGCAGCTCTTCGTGCGCTCGGAGCGGCAGAACTTCCGCGGCCAGCCGCGCCGGGGCCTCGTGCTCGACCGGCAGGCGTACCGCCTCCGCAAGCGGCTCGAGCACGAGCTCGGCGTGTTCTTCTGCTCGCTCGGCTGCCGCACCATCACCTACAAGGGCATGGTGACGACGCTCCAGCTCGAGCCGTTCTACCCCGACCTCGCCGACGAGCGCTTCGCCTCGCGGCTCGCGATCGTGCACTCGCGCTACTCGACGAACACGTTCCCCTCGTGGCCGCTCGCGCAGCCGCTGCGGATGATGGCGCACAACGGCGAGATCAACACGATCCGCGGCAACCGCAACTGGATGCGGGCGCGCGAGTCGCAGCTGCGCAGCGAGCTGCTCGGCGACCTCGAGCCGCTGCTGCCGATCGTCTCGGAGGGCGGCAGCGACTCGGCGAGCTTCGACGAGGTGCTCGAGCTGCTCACGCTCTCGGGCCGCTCGCTCGTGCACGCGGTGCACATGATGGTGCCGGCCGCGTGGGAGCGCACCCGCGATCTGCCCGCCGAGGTGCGCGACTTCTACGAGTACCACTCGCTGCTCATGGAGCCGTGGGACGGGCCGGCCTCGATGATGCTCACCGACGGCCGTCGGCTCGTCGCCACCCTCGACCGCAACGGCCTGCGGCCGGGCCGCTTCGTCGTCACCGACGAGGGCCTCGTCGTCGCCGGCTCCGAGGTCGGCATCCTCGACCTCGACCCGGCGCGGGTGGTGCGCAAGGGCCGGCTGCGGCCGGGCCGCGTGCTCGTCGTCGACACCGAGGTCGGCCGCATCATCGAGGACGACGAGGTGAAGCACGACCTCGCCGAGCTGCGCCCGTGGGGCGACTGGCTCGACGACGGCCGCATCCGCCTCGACGAGCTGCCCGAGCGCGAGCACGTGAGCCATACCGCCTCGTCGGTCGAGCGCCGCCAGCGCGCCTTCGGATACACCGAGGAGGAGCTGCGGGTGCTGCTCGCGCCGATGGCGACCGTCGGCGCCGAGCCGCTCGGCGCGATGGGCACCGACACCCCGATCGCGGTGCTCGCCGAGCGGCCCCGGCTCCTATTCGACTACTTCGTGCAGAACTTCGCGCAGGTGACGAACCCGCCGCTCGACTCCATCCGCGAGGAGCTCGTCACGAGCCTGTCGACGTCGATCGGCCCGCAGGAGAACCTGCTCGTCGACGGCCCCGAGCACGCCCGGCAGATCATCGTCGACTTCCCGGTGCTCGACAACGACGAGCTCGCGAAGGTGCAGCACCTCGAGTCGCGGCCCGGCGTCGACGACACGGTCACCCTCCGCGGCCTCTACCGCTTCGACCGGGGCGTCGAGGGCCTGCGCGAG
The DNA here is from genome assembly GCA_012719255.1 of Microbacteriaceae bacterium. Lineage (GTDB taxonomy): Bacteria > Actinomycetota > Actinomycetes > Actinomycetales > Microbacteriaceae > Gulosibacter. The sequence continues at coordinate 4,522 of JAAYAS010000009.1, forward strand.
CGGCTCGCCGAGCTCTGCGCCGAGGCCGACGCCGCGATCGACGCCGGTGCGAGCTTCGTCGTGCTCTCCGACCGCGACGCCGACCGCGACCACGCGGCGATCCCGTCGCTGCTGATGACCTCGGCGGTGCACCACCACCTCATCCGCACGCAGCGGCGGATGCGCGTCGGGCTCGTCGTCGAGGCGGGCGACGTGCGCGAGGTGCACCACGTCGCGGTGCTGCTCGGCTACGGCGCCTCGGCGGTGAACCCGTACCTCGCGATGGAGACCGTCGAGGTGCTCGCCGCGCAGGGCCGCATCCCGGTCGAGCCGGAGACGGCCGTGCGCCACCTCATCCGCGCGCTCGGCAAGGGCGTGCTGAAGATCATGTCGAAGATGGGCATCTCGGCGGTGTCGAGCTACTGCGGCGCGCAGACCTTCGAGGCCGTCGGCCTCGGCCGCGCGCTCGTCGACGAGTACTTCACCGGCACGGTGTCCCGCCTCGGCGGCGTCGGCCTCGACGTGCTCCACGAGGAGGTCGTCGCCCGCCACGCCGCCGCCTACCCGATCGACGGCACGGCGCTCGCGCACCGGGTGCTCGACACCGGCGGCGAGTACCAGTGGCGCCGCGAGGGCCCGCCGCACCTGTTCGACCCCGAGACGGTGTTCCGGCTCCAGCACGCCACCCGCGAGGGCCGATACGAGCTGTTCTCGAGGTACACCGAGCGGGTCGACGCGCTCGCCGCCGCCGGCGGCACGCTGCGGGGCCTGTTCCGCTTCGCGCCCGATCGCGAGCCGGTGCCGATCGACGAGGTCGAGCCGGTCGCCGACATCGTGCGGCGGTTCTCGACCGGCGCGATGAGCTACGGCTCGATCTCGCAGGAGGCGCACGAGACGCTCGCGATCGCGATGAACCGCATCGGCGGCAAGTCGAACACCGGCGAGGGCGGCGAGGACGTCGAGCGGCTGCTCGACCCCGAGCGGCGCAGCGCGATCAAGCAGGTCGCCTCGGCGCGCTTCGGCGTGACGAGCATGTACCTCAGCCACGCCGACGATCTGCAGATCAAGCTCGCGCAGGGCGCGAAGCCCGGCGAGGGCGGCCAGCTGCCCCCGCAGAAGGTGTACCCGTGGATCGCCCGCACCCGGCACGCGACGCCGGGCGTCGGCCTCATCTCACCGCCGCCTCACCACGACATCTACTCGATCGAGGACCTCAAGCAGCTCATCTTCGACCTCAAGCGCGCGAACCCCGCCGCCCGGGTGCACGTGAAGCTCGTCAGCGAGAACGGCATCGGCGCGGTCGCCGCCGGCGTCGCGAAGGCGCTCGCCGACGTCGTGCTCGTCTCCGGCCACGACGGCGGCACCGGCGCCTCGCCGCTGAACTCGCTGAAGCACGCGGGCACGCCGTGGGAGCTCGGGCTCGCCGAGACGCAGCAGACGCTGCGCCGCAACGGCCTGCGCGACCGCGTGGCGGTGCAGGTCGACGGCCAGCTGAAGACCGGCCGCGACGTCGTGATCGCGGCGCTGCTCGGCGCCGAGGAGTTCGGCTTCGCGACGACCGCGCTCGTCGTCGAGGGCTGCATCATGATGCGCGTCTGCCACCTCGACACCTGCCCGGTCGGCGTCGCGACCCAGAAC
>JAAYAS010000093.1 GCA_012719255.1 Microbacteriaceae bacterium
CCGATCCTCGCGGCCGGCGCGAACTACCGCGAGCACATCCTGCAGATGAGCGTGGCGCATCGCCTCGGACGCGCCGATGCGACCGAGCAGGAGCTCTGGGACGAGGCGGCCGCCGAGAGCGACGAGCGTCGTCGCACCGGCGATCCGTACATCTGGACCGGCCTGCCCTCCGCCGTGTGCGGCGCCTACGACGACGTGCAGCTGCCGGACTACGGGGACGATCTCGACTGGGAGGTCGAGCTCGGCGTCATCATCGGGCGACGTGGCCACCGGGTCGCCGCGGAGGGCGCGCAGGCGGTGATCGCCGGCTACACGATCGTGAACGACCTCACCGCGAGGACTCTCGTCCCCCGACCCGATATGGCGCTCATCGGCACCGATTGGTTCCGCGCGAAGAACCAGCCGACGTTCTTCCCGACCGGTCCGGTCATCGTGCCGGCGCGGTTCGTGCCCGACCCGACGGCGCTCCGCATCCGCCTCGAGCTCGACGGCGAGGCGAAGCAGGACGCCCTGACCGACGATCTCCTCTTCGACATCCCGAGCCTCATCGCCTACGCGTCGTCGGTCGCGCGCCTCGAGCCCGGAGATCTGCTCATCACGGGCTCGCCGGCGGGAAATGGCTCGCACTGGGGGCGATTCCTCCGCGACGGCGATGTGATGACGGCCTCGATCACCGGCCTGGGGGTCCAGCGGAACCGGGTTCGGGCGGCGAGCGGCTCCCTGCCGCCGTGGCAGGCGTCGCGGAGCTGAAGGGTGCCGGTGACCGGTTAGGCTGTCCGCATGCTGCTCAGCGACCGCGACATCCTCGCCGGCATCGACGCCGGCCGCATCGGCCTCGACCCGTGGGACGCCGGGATGGTGCAGCCGGCGAGCGTCGACGTGCGCCTCGACCGGTACTTCCGGCTCTTCGACAACCACCGCTACCCGTCGATCGACCCGCGCGAGCAGCAGCCCGAGCTCACCCGGCTCGTCTAGGTCGACGCCGACGAGGCGTTCATCCTCCACCCGGGCGAGTTCGTGCTCGCGTCGACGTTCGAGCAGGTGTCGCTCGGCGACGACGTCGCGGCGCGCCTCGAGGGCAAGTCGTCGCTCGGCCGGCTGGGCCTGCTCACGCACTCGACCGCCGGCTTCATCGACCCCGGCTTCCAGGGGCACGTCACCCTCGAGCTCAGCAACATGGCGACGCTGCCGATCAAGCTCTGGCCGGGGATGAAGATCGGTCAGCTCTGCTTCTTCGCGCTCTCGTCGGCCGCCGACAAGCCGTACGGCTCGCAGGAGTATCAGTCGCGCTACCTCGGTCAGCGCGGCCCCACCGCATCCCGCTCGTGGATGAACTTCTCGGTCGTCGACGTGACGACGACCGTCGCCGGCGCGGCCGGCGAGTAGGCGGCGACCGGGTCGCCGCGGCACCCGCGCATTCCGGTGCTGATCGGGGATTATTCGACACCTGTCGCGGATCTTCCGGTCGTCTTCGTGCGCCAGGATCGAACTGCTTCGTCCACCCCCTCGAAACAGGAGCAGAACATGAAGGCACTCGTGTACAAGGGTCCCGGCCAGAAGTCGTGGGAAGAGGTTCCCGACCCCCGGATCCTCGCCCCGACCGATGCGATCGTGAAGATCGACACCACCACCATCTGCGGCACCGACCTGCACATCATGCAGGGCGACGTGCCCGCCGTCACCCCCGGCCGCATCCTCGGCCACGAGGGCGTCGGCCATGTCATCGCCGTCGGCGACAGCGTCACCAACTTCAAGGTCGGCGACCGCGTCATCGTCTCGTGCATCTCGAAGTGCGGCGTCTGCGAGTACTGCCAGAAGGGCTTCCCCGACCACTGCCAGTCGAACGAGGCCGGCGTGGGCTGGATCCTCGGCCACATGATCGACGGCACCCTCGCCGAGCAGGTGCGCGTGCCGTTCGCCGACGGCTCGCTCCACCACATCCCCGAGCACGTCACCGACGAGCAGGCCGTGTTCCTCAGCGACTCGCTCCCCACCGGCTACGAGGTCGGCGTGCTCGCCGGCCAGGTGCGCCCGGGCGACACCGTCTGCGTCGTCGGCGCCGGCGCGGTCGGCCTGTCGGCGATCTTCACCACCCAGCTCTGGGGCGCGTCGAAGGTCATCGCGGTCGACACCAACGAGTTCCGCCTCGAGAAGGCGCTCGAGCTCGGCGCGACCGACACCGTCGTCGCCGGCCCGAACGCGAAGGACGAGATCCTCGCGCTCACCGACGGCCTCGGCGTCGACGTCGCGATGGAGGCGGTCGGCTACCCCGAGACGCTGCAGCTCGCCTGCGCCGTCACCCGCCCCCGCGGCCACATCGCGAACCTCGGCGTGCACGGCAAGCCGGTCGAGATCCCGCTCGACACGATGTGGATCGGCAACTACACCCTCACCATGGGCCTCGTCGACGGCACCTCGACGGCGACGCTCCTGAAGATGGTCGCCTCGGGCAAGCTGCCGAGCGAGAAGATGGGCACCCACGAGTTCAAGCTCGACGACATCGAGAAGGCGTGGGACGTCTTCGCGAACGCCGCCGAGGAGAAGGCGCTCAAGGTCGTGCTCAAGGCGTAGCACCCGGATGCGCCCAGTGCGCCGCCCCCGCGGCTCCGGTCGCGGGGGCGGCGCCGTCTCCCGGGGTGCGGCCCGCCGCCGGCGCGGGATACTGGAGGCACCATGAGCACCCCCGACGAGCAGCCGCACGCCGAGCCCACGCCCCAGCAGATCCGCCGCTGGCGCCGCCACCTGGCGAACGAGCGGGTCGAGGCCGAGACCTACCGGGCGCTCGCGGCGCGGCGCGACGGCGAGGAGCGGGCGGTGCTGCTCGAGCTGGCCGAGGCCGAGCGCCGCCACGAGCAGCACTGGCTCGACCTGCTCGGCGAGCACGGCGCCGGCCGCGTGCGCGCCGACCTCGGCACGCGCCTCCTCGGCGCGTTCAGCCGCCGCTTCGGCTCGGTGTTCACGCTCGCGCTCATGCAGAACGCCGAGGCGCGCACCCCGTACGACGACGACCCCGACGCGACCGAGCGGATGGCCGCCGACGAGCGCATCCACGAGGAGGTCGTGCGCTCGCTCGCCACCCGCTCGCGGGCCCGCATGAGCGGCACGTTCCGCGCGGCGGTGTTCGGCGCGAACGACGGGCTCGTCTCGAACCTCGCGCTCGTGCTCGGAGTCGGCGCCACCGGCGCGCCCGCCGGGTTCGTGCTCGCCACCGGCATCGCGGGCCTCCTCGCCGGCGCGCTGTCGATGGGCGCCGGCGAGTACGTGTCGGTGACCTCGCAGCGCGAGCTGCTCGCCGCATCCACCCCGAACCCCGACACGAGCACGAAGATCCCGGCGCTCGACGTCGACGCGAACGAGCTCGCGCTCGTCTACCGCGCCCGCGGCATGAGCCCCGAGGCCGCCGCGGCCCGCGCCGCCGAGGTGTTCGCGCTGCTCGGCGCCCACCCCGACTCGGGCGCGATGCGGCTCGAGGCCGAGGCGGCGCCGGAGGCGGAGGCCGAGGCGCACGAGGAGATCGGCACCCCGTGGGGCGCGGCGCTGTCGAGCTTCTGCTTCTTCGCGGGCGGCGCGATCATCCCGGTGCTGCCGTGGCTGCTCGGGATGAGCGGCCCGCTGGCCGTGCTCGTCGCGTCGGTGATCGTCGGCGTCGCGCTGCTGCTCACCGGCGGCGTGGTCGGCGTGCTCTCGGGCGCGACGCCCTGGAAGCGGGCGCTGCGGCAGCTGCTCATCGGCTACGGCGCGGCGGCGGTCACCTACCTGCTCGGGCTCGCGTTCGGCGGGGTGGTCGCCTAGCCCGAGGGGCGGATGCGCGGGGGCGCGCGGGCGATCGTCGCGCGTCGATCGGCCCGCGTCGGGGAAAGTTCACCTCCGGGTCGCGGGTCATTCATCCGGGTGTCGAGCGCGCCTCCGAAGGTGAACGGGTCTCGTACGCCTTCCCCTCATCTGGAGACCCCATGCGCCTGGTCGGCCGCGTGCTCACGCCGCTCCTCCTCACCGTCCTGCTCGTGCTCCCCGGCACGGGCCCCATCGCCGCCGCCGCGGCGCAGACCGTGCCGGAGCCCCCGCCGCCGCTCGTCATCACCGAGGTGATGCAGGACAACGCGGGCACCCCGAACGACCAGGACTGGTTCGAGTACTTCGAGGTGCACAACCCCACCGACGCCGACATCGACTTC
>JAAYAS010000010.1 GCA_012719255.1 Microbacteriaceae bacterium
AATGGCGCGCCGACGGCCGGAGCGGCCCCCTGGGCCGGCAAGGGCGCGGGAGCGGCGCCCCGCTGCGGCGGCAGCGCCCACTCCCCCGTGATCGGCCGCGGCTCGCGACCGGGCCCGCCCCGCATGGGGCGGGACGGGTCGGCCGTCGAGGCCGCGCCCGCCGAGCCGGGACCCCGGCCGGAGTCCGCCGGCACCGGGCCGCCGGCCCAGCCGTGCCCGTCCGCGCCCCTGGAAGCGGCGGTCGACCCGGCACCACGGCCGGCGCCCGCCGAGCCGGCGCCCGGGCCCCAGCCCGCACGCGACGTGTCCGCGGCGCCCGGGCCCGCGCCCGACGCATCCGCACCACCCAGGCCCCGGCCCGACGCATCCGCGCCACCCGGACCCCAGCCCGAACCCGACGCCTCCGCGCCGCCGCGGCCCTCGCGCCGTCCGCGTCCGCGCATCACGACGCCCAACCTCCCGTCGCCGGCCGCACGTGCTCGACGTCGCCGACCTGCAGCTCGCGCACCTCGCCCGAATCGAGCCGCACGCGCAGCTCCCCGCCGGCGCCGACGCCGACCGCGTCGCCCTCGATCTCCTCGTCGCCCGGCAGCAACACCCGCACCCGCGCGCCGAGCGTCGCCGATCGGCGCTCGAACTCGGTGCGCAGCCCCGACTCGTCGGCGTCGCCGCCGGCCTGCACGAGCCGGTCGATGCGCGCCGCGAGCGCCGACACGATCGCCGCGGTGAACCGGCGGGCGCCGTCGGTGAGCTCGGGGCCCTGCGGCAGCAGGTGCGTCTTCGCCATCGGGCTCGGCTCGGCGGCGCCGATGAGGCCGGCGACCTGCAGCGAGGTCGACTGCGGCGTCGGCAGCGAGCCGGCCGGCATGCGCGTGTTCACGCCGATGCCGACGGCGACGCCGAAGGCCCGGCCGCCGTCGATCACGCCGAGCAGCTCGCCGAGGATGCCGCACGCCTTGCGGCCGTCGACGAGCACGTCGTTCGGCCACTTCACCCGCACCCGGCCGGCGGCGTCGTCGGCGAGCCCGCTCACCGCATCCGCCACCGCGAGCCCGGCCGCGAGCGACACCCAGCCGAGCGCGCGCCGCGCGACGGCCTCGTCGAACTCGAGGTAGACGGTGAGCGCGAGCGCCTCGCCGGGCGCCGCGATCCACTCGCGGTCGAGGCGGCCGCGGCCGTCGGTCTGCGAGGCGGTGGCGATGGTGAACCAGCGCTCGAACCGCTCCTCGCCGTCGACGAAGCGCTCGCGCATGAGCGCGTTGGTCGAGCCGACCTCGGCGTGCTGCTCGAGCGTGGCCGAACCGCCGTGGGCGAGCTCGATGCGCGTGCTGATGAACCGATCGCTCATGCCGGATCCTCTCGTCGCTCGGTCGTCGCGGAGCGCGGGCCCGGTGGATGGGGTCCGCTTGCGCTCCAGGGTAGGCCGCCGGGGTCCCGGGATGCCGGATCCGCGCCGGGATGCGGCCCGCGCGCCCCCGCCGGGGCGGCACGAGCGCGTTGGAGGTTTCCACAACGTTCCGGGGGTCGGGATGCAAGGATCCGGCCATTCGGAAACCCCCGGCCGTGTGTATCGTGGATCCGATGAACGAGCACCTTGACGACGCCGCCCCGGAGGTAGACCTCTCGACCGCAGGCCGCATCAACGACCTCAAGCGCCGCCAGGCCGAAGCCGTCACCGACGCCGAAGCGCGCGCCGCCGAGAAGCAGCACGCGAAGGGCAAGAGCACCGCCCGCGAGCGCATCCTCGGTCTGCTCGACCCGGGCTCGTTCGTCGAGATCGACGAGTACGTGCGCCACCGCACCACCGCGTTCGGCATGGACAGGAACCGGCCCTACGGCGACTCGGTCGTCATCGGCACCGGCACGATCCACGGCCGCAACGTCGCCGTCTACTCGCAGAACTTCACCGTGTTCGGCGGCTCGCTCGGCGAGGTCGCCGGCGACAAGATCGTGAAGATCATGAAGCACGCGCTGAAGACCGGCGTGCCGATCATCGGCATCCTCGACTCGGGCGGCGCGCGCATCCAGGAGGGCGTCGTCGCGCTCGGCAAGTACGGGGACATCTTCCGCCTCAACACCGCCGCCTCGGGCGTCATCCCGCAGATCTCGATCATCATGGGCCCCGCCGCGGGCGGCGCCGTCTACTCGCCGGCGCTCACCGACTTCGTGATCATGGTCGACAAGACCTCGCACATGTTCGTCACCGGCCCCGACGTGATCAAGACCGTCACCGGCGAGGACGTCGGCATGGAGGAGCTCGGCGGCGCGCTCGCCCACAACCGCACCTCGGGCGTCTCGCACTACCTCGCGGCCGACGAGGACGACGCGCTCGACTACGCGCGCCACCTCATCTCGTACCTCCCCGACAACAACCTCGCCGACCTGCCCCGCTACGACGCCGGCAGCGAGCTCGAGGTCACCGACAACGACCAGAAGCTCAACGCGGTCATCCCCGACTCGCCGAACCAGCCGTACGACGTGCTCACCGTCATCGAGTCGATCGTCGACGACGGCGAGTTCCTCGAGGTGCAGGCGCTCTACGCCCCGAACGTCGTCGTCGGCTTCGCCCGCATCGAGGGCTCGCCGGTCGGCATCATCGCGAACCAGCCGAAGCAGATGGCGGGCACGCTGAACATCGCCGCCGGCGAGAAGGCCGCGCGGTTCCTCCGCTTCTGCGACGCGTTCTCGATCCCGATCGTCACGCTCGTCGACGTGCCCGGCTACCTCCCCGGCACCGACCAGGAGTGGTCGGGCGTGATCCGCCGCGGCGCGAAGCTGCTCTACGCGTACGCCGAGGCGACGGTGCCGCTCGTGACGGTGATCCTCCGCAAGGCCTACGGCGGCGCCTACATCGTGATGGGCTCGAAGCAGCTCGGCGCCGACCTCAACTTCGCCTGGCCGACCGCCGAGATCGCGGTGATGGGCGGCCAGGGCGCCGTGAACATCCTCTACCGCCGCGACATCGCCGCCGCCGCCGAGAACGGCGAGGATGCGGCCGCGCTCGGCAAGAAGCTCGCCGACGAGTACACCTACAACGTCGCCTCGCCGTACCTCGCGGCCGAGCGGGGCGAGATCGACTCGATCATCGAGCCGGCCTCGACCCGCGTGACGATCACCAAGGCGCTGCGCTCGCTGCGCTCGAAGCGGGCGTCGACGCCGCCGAAGAAGCACGGGAACATCCCGCTGTGATCCGCCCGATCCAGCCCCGGGTCTCGGTGCCAGACCTCGACCTCACCGACTCGCTCACCCCCGGCGACGCCCGCCTGCTCGCCGGCTCGCCGACCGACGACGAGCTCGCCGCGGTCACCGCGGTGCTCGCCGTGCTCTTCGAGGAGGGCGTCTCGCTCGACCGGCCGCGCGATGCGGTCGTGCACCTCTCGCCGTGGCAGCGCTCGCAGCGGCATCTGCAGGGCGGGGGCGGCGTCGACGACGCCTGGGGCGGCCGCTACAAGCACTGAGCCGCGGGGATGCGCGGGGCCGGGCCGCGATGCCCGGCCGCGCGGATGCGCGCGGGGCGCCGCATCCCGAGGGCGTCAGCCGCGCACGAACGCGGCGACGGCCTCGACGTGGTGCGTGTTCGGGAAGAGGTCGAAGGCGCGCAACCGCACCGGCTCGTAGCCGCGCTCGCGCAGCAGCCCGGTGTCGCGGCCGAGGGCGACGGGGTCGCAGGCGACGTAGACGAGCTGCGCGGGCGCGAGCTCGACGAGCGCGTCGACGACCTCGCGGCCGGCGCCGGCCCGCGGCGGATCGAGCACCACGGTGGCGGCCCGCAGCCGGTCGCGCTCGGCGGCGCCGGCGTCGCGCACGAGGCCGCGCAGGAAGCGGTCGACGCGGGCGGTCGTCGCCGCGGCGCCGGTCCACTCGGCGAGGTTCGCCTCGGCGTGCGCGGTCGCATCGGCCGACGCCTCGACCGAGCGCAGCCGGGTGCCCGCGCCGCCGAGCTCGGCGAGCGCCGCGCCGAGCAGGCCGACGCCCCCGTAGAGGTCGAGGTTGTCGGCGTCGGCCCGCAGCAGCCCGGGGTCGACCGCCTGCTGCACCGCGTCGAACAGCGTCGTCGCGGCGTGCCGGTGCACCTGCCAGAACCCGGCCTCCGACACCGAGAACTCGCGGTCGCGCACGCGCTCGACGATGCGGCCCGGCTCGCGCGCGGGGGCGCCGTCGAGCACCACCCGCATCCGGGTGTCGTGATCGGACGGGGCGACGAAGTCGACGCGGCCCGGTCCCCCGCCGACGCCGTCGGCGATCGCTCGGAGGGCGCGCTCCTCGATGTCGTCGAAGGCGAGGGGCAGCGAGGCGACATCGACGACGCGGTGCGAGCGGGCGGCGTACGGGCCGACGCGGCCGTCGGCGTCGACGTGCAGGGTGACGCGGGTGCGCCAGTGGCGGCCGCGGTCGGCGTCGTCGCCGGGCAGGCCCTCGACCGCGAGCGCCGCGACGAGCGGCGAGTCGGCGTCGAGCCCGCCGAAGCGGGTGAGCGCGTCGGCGAGCACCCGCCGCTTCAGCTCGCGGCCGAACGCGACCGGCGCATGGCCGAACTCGGCGCCGCCGGCGCGCTCGTCGGGGTCGCGGTCGAGCGAGGCCTCGGGCCAGACGTGGTCGACCCGCTCGGGCGACGCCTCGAGCACCTCGAGCGTCTCGGCGCGGGCGAAGCGCTTCTTCACGTCGGCGACGCGGGCGCGCACCCGCTCGCCCGGCAGCGCGTCGGCGACGAACACGACGCGTCCCGACTGGTGGCGGGCGACGAGCACGCCGCCGTGGGCGACGTCGCCGATCTCGAGGTCGACGATCGCGCCGGCGGTCAGCTCGGGGCCGGCGGCGGGGCGGGATGCGCGGGGTTCGGTCACGCGCCCCAGCCTAGTTCGCGGCGCGGCGCGGGCCGCCCGGTCGAACGCAAGTCGGGCGGTCGAACGCAGAGCGACCGGTCGAACGCAGATCGGCCGCTGGAACGCAGGTCGGCCGATGGAACGCAGATCGGCCGCTGGAACGCAGATAGGCCGCTGGAACGCAGATCGGCCGCTCAAATGCAGAGCGACCACCCCCAGGTGACCGGCCACCCTGCAGAGCACCGGCCACACTGCAGAGCACCGGCCACTCTGCAGATCACCGGCCGGTGTGCACCGGGAACAGCCGCCGTCACGAGCGCCGAAGCGCGCGACCCTTCGTGTGCGCCGCCGTGCCGGGTCCCGGCGCGTGCCGGCGACCGGAGCTTGCCGGGACCCGCCGCACCGCCGCCCGCCGCGCGGCGCGTGCCGCGAACCGGCACGCCGGGCGCGACCGGCCGCATCCGCTCCGATAGCGTCGGCACGACGCCCGCAGCACGATCGAGGAGGATCGCGTGCCCCAGCACTTCTACCGCCCCGCCGGCGACGGCCGCTACGAATCGACCGAGCACGCGGTCGGCGTCTGGACCCCGAGCGAGCAGCACATGGGCGCGGCGACGGGCCTGCTGCTGCACGAGCTCGACCGCATCCCCGGCGGCGAGGGCAAGCGGCTCGCGCGCGTCTCGCTCGACATCATCGGCCGCATCCCGGTCGGCGACTGCGAGATCCTCACCCGCGTCGCCCGCCCCGGCAAGCGCATCGAGCTCGTCGAGGCCGAGTGGCTCGCCGACGGCCGCACCTCGCTCGTCGCCCGCGGCTGGCGCGTCGAGACCGTCGACACCTCGGCCGCCGCCGGCGTCGAGGACGCGGCGATGCCCGGTCCCGACGAGGCCGAGCCGAGCGGCTTCATGGATGCGTGGGAGGGCGGCTTCGTGCGCGCGTTCGAGTTCCGCGCGCTGCCGGGGATGCGGCCGGGCGCGGGCAGCGCGTGGGTGCGCACCGGTGTCGGGCTCGTCGAGGGCGTCGCGCCGAGCCCGCTCGCGGCGGCGCTCGCCGGCGTCGACCTCGCCAACGGCCTCGTGCCGCGGTTCGCGCCCGATGCGAAGGCCTGGGGCCACCCGAACCTCGACCTGCAGCTGCACCTCCACCGGGCGCCGAGCGCCGGCTGGCTCGGACTCGACGTGCGGCAGACCTTCGGCGACGACGGCATCGGCCTCACCTCGGCCGTGCTCCACGACGGCGACGGCCCGTTCGGCCGGGCCGAGATGATCCTCATGGTGCGACCGATCGGCTGACGGGGATCGGGCGGCGGCGCCGCCGCGGCGGCTCAGCCCCGCCCGCCGGGTTCGGGCCCCCCAGTCGTGCGGCCGGCGCGGGCCCGACGCCCGCAGCCGACGCGCCCGCCGGTGGAGCGCCCGTACCGCGGGGTCGGCGGCCGGCACGACGAACGCGGCCACCGCCGCATCCTCGGCGTCGCCCCAGCGCTCGAGCACGACGAGCCAGTCCCCCGCCGGTTCGGCGCCGTCGGGCGGTTCGGCGAGGAGCTCGCCCGCGTAGCCCTCGTCGCGCAGGAGCCGCGCGAACCGCGACGGCACGGGCCGGCCGTCGGCGTCGAGCACGTCGAGCGGCGGGATGCCGACGTCGACGACGAGCTCGCGCGGCCATTCGTCGGGACGCGCGAGCAGCACCCAGGTGCCGACGTCGGCGGGCGCCGCCCCGCGCCGTCGGGCGGATGCCCGGGGCTCGGCCCGCGGGCCCGCGGGGTGCGACCGGCCGACGGAGCCGGTTCGGTGGAGGGCACGGGGTCGGCGTGCAGGACGGAGTCGGCGGGCTGGTCGAAGCCCGCGGACGGCTCGACCCGCTCGGGCCCGTCGCGCCGGCCGAGCGGACTCGACCGCGCGCCCGCGCCGGGGACCGCACCATCGGCGCCCCCGGCGACCCGCCGCATCCCGATCAGCGCGACGCGCACCACGATGCCGACGGGGATCGCGAGCAGCAGCGCGCCGCCCGCGACGAGCGCGATCCGCCCGCCGGTGCTGCCGGCCTCGGGCGCGGGGCCGAGCGCCGCATCGAGGAGCGCGACGCCCATCAGCCCGGTGCCGACGGCCGCGAGCAGCGTGCTCGGCACGCCGAGCGCCCGTCCGGCGCGCCCCGTCAGCAGGCCGCGGAGCATCAGCAGCCAGGCCGCGAGCGAGAACGCGCCGAGCCCGGCGAACAGCAGCAGGTGCCAGCGCAGCAGCTCGGGTCCGGGCAGCCACGGCGCCGCGAGCAGCAGCGCCGCGATGAAGGGGGTGCCGACGAGCACGGCCACGCCGCCGCAGCCGCCCGGGCGGGCATCGGGCGGCGCGCTCATCGGCCCGCCCGGCCCTCGCCGGCCGATCGGCCATCGCGACCCGAGCGACCCGCCCGGCCCTCGCGACCCTCGGCCGCCGATCGCCCCTCGCGTCCCTCGGGCCACTCGCCGCCCTCTGCCGCGCGCCGCCGCAGCGACTCGACCACGAGGCTGTCGTCGGGCAGCAGGTACGCGACGCGGCGTCGGGCGCCGCCCGGGTGCTCGACCACGAGAGCTCGACCGGGCGGCACGACGAAGTCGTCGGTCATCGCGAGCGGCGGCGTCGACTCGCCGGCCTCCTCGAGCATCCACGCCACCCGCGAGCTCGTCGGCCGGCCGGCCTCGTCGCGCACCTCGCGCAGCGGCATCGACGCATCGAGATGGAGGGTCGCGCGGCCGCCGCGGTCGGCGATGAACGCCGTGGAGCCCGTGCGCCGCGCGTGGACGTCGCGTCCGGTGGGGAGCGGGACGCCGCGGTTCCACGGCAGCCACCGGCGGAGCAGCAGCAGCGTCGTGGCGATCGCGAAGAGCGCGCCGATGCCGAGCATGATGAGGCCGGCGGTCGTGTCGCCGCCGTCGAGGATCCGCCGCGAGCCGTCCCAGAGCAGCCCGACCGTCACGGCGGTGAGCGCGAGGCCGAGGACGCCGAAGGCGGCCCGTGCGGGGATGCGCGCGAACCGCTCGGGCACCCAGCCCGAGAGCACGAACAGCCAGCCGCCGGCGAACGCGAGGCCGAGGCCGAGCAGCAGCACCCGCATCGAGACAGGCTGCTCCGCCGTCTCGCCGACGAACGCCATCGACAGCGCGGCCGCGGCGATGATCGGCCCGGTGAGGAGGACGACGAACCCTCGGCAGCTGCGCGGATCGTTCATCCGCACAGCGTAACGGCGCCGCCCCCGACCGGTACTTGCAACGGCAACTACCGGTCGAATCAGGGGGGGGATCGCTCGCGGCCGGCCGCGGCCGGCGCCGCGCACCGGGGAGTCGCGAGCACGACTCCCGGTCGGAGAAGGCGGCGCGACCGCGCGACTACGCTGGCCCCATGCGCCTCGTGCTCGCCTCGACCTCGCCCGCCCGCCTCGCCGTGCTCCGCGGCGCCGGCATCGAACCGATCGTGCGCCCGAGCGACGTCGACGAGGATGCGGTGCTCGCCGCGGCCGGTCCGCTCTCGCCGGCCGAGACGGTGCTCGCGCTCGCCCGGGCGAAGGCCCTCGCGGTCGCCGACTCGGGCGAGCCGCACGACGCGCTCGTGCTCGGCGGCGACTCGATGTTCGAGCTCGACGGCGCGATCCACGGCAAGCCCGGCACGCCCGAGCGCGCCCGCGACCGCTGGCACGCGCAGCGCGGCCGCACCGGCACGCTCTGGTCGGGGCACTGGCTCGTCGACCGCCGCGCCGGCCACGACGGCGGCGAGGGCGTCGGCGCGGTGAAGTCGGCCGAGGTGACGTTCGTCGACGACCTCGGCGACGACGAGATCGACGCCTACATCGCGTCGGGAGAGCCGCTGCAGGTCGCGGGCGCGTTCACGATCGACTCGCTCGGCGGCGCGTTCATCGAGCGCATCGACGGCGACCC
>JAAYAS010000094.1 GCA_012719255.1 Microbacteriaceae bacterium
ATCGGGATGTGGTCGTTGATCCACACGCAGCCCGCCTGGATCTCGCGGGTGGCGCGGCCGGCGCGGAACACGTCGCGGGTCCACGCCGAGGCCGCGAGGCCGTACGGGGTGTCGTTCGCGAGCTCGATCGCCTCGTCGTCGGTGTCGAAGGGCAGCACCACGAGCACCGGGCCGAACACCTCGTCCTGCACGATCTCCGAGTCCTGCGCGGCGCCGGTGATCAGCGTCGGCTCGTAGAAGTAGCCGGCCCGCTCGGGAACCGCGCCGCCGCGCACGACCGCAGCGCCCGCATCCCGGGCCCGGTCGACCATCGCCGCGACCTTCTCCTGGTGGCCGCGCGACGAGAGCGGGCCGAGGTCGGTGGCCGGGTCGTTCGGCTCGCCGAGCACGACCGTGTCCATCAGCGCCGCGACGCGCTCGACGAACTCGTCGATGCGCGAGGAGTGCACGTAGGCGCGGGTCGCGGCGGTGCAATCCTGGCCGGTGTTGATGCACGAGGCGGCGACCGCGCCCTGCGCGGCGGCCTCGAGGTCGGCGTCGTCGAACACGACGAACGGCGCCTTGCCGCCGAGCTCGAGGTGCACGCGCTTGCCGGCGACGTTCGCGGCGATCGAGCGGCCCACCTCGGTCGAGCCGGTGAACGACACCATGTCGACGTCGTCGTGACCGGTGAGCGCGGTGCCGACCGAGCGACCCCCGCCGGTGACGACGTTGATGACGCCCGCGGGGATGCCGGCGCGCAGCGCCGACTCGGCGAACAGCACGGTCGTGATCGGGGTGATCTCGGCGGGCTTGATGACGATGGTGTTGCCGGCCGCGACGGCGGGGAGGATCTTCCACGCGGCCATCTGCAGCGGGTAGTTCCACGGCGCGATCGAGCCGACGACGCCGATCGGCTCGCGGCGGATCGACGAGGTGTGGTCGCCCGAGTACTCGCCCTGCGACTTGCCCTCGAAGTTGCGCGCGGCGCCGGCGTAGAACGCGACGTTGTCGATCGAGCCGGCCACGTCGAACTGCGTGGTGAGCTTCATCGGCTTGCCGCACTGCCGCGACTCCCACGCGGCGATCTCCTCGGCGCGCTCGGCGAGATCGCGCACCCAGGCGTGCATGAGGTCGCTGCGCTCGCCGGGGGTCATGCGCGACCAGGTGCCGAAGGCGCGGCGCGCGGCGGCGACGGCGGCGTCGACCTGCGCGGCCGACGCCTCGGCCTGGTCGACGATCACCTCGTCGAGGGCGGGGTCGCGCACGATCACGCGGCGCTCGCCCTCGCCGTCGACGAGTTCGCCGTCGATGAGGTTGAGGGGGCGCTGCCACTGCAGCTCGGCCACGTTCGTCGTCGTCTCGGTCATGTTCGCGGGGCTCCTCGTCGAGTGGTCGGGGGTGCGGGTCGGCCGGCAGGGCGCGCTCCCTCGTGTCTAACAGCACCGGATGAGAGCGCGTCGCGCGAGTGCCGGAACGTCGAACCCGCACCGGAGCGCTCGACGAATCCGACACTGCCGGCGTTCGGACCCGCCCCGTAGCGTGAGCCGCATCGGGACGCACCGCCGCATCCCCGCGCACTCCCGCCGAGAAAGGACCCTCGATGACGAACGACCCCCAGGTCATCCCGCACTGGATCGACGGCGCCGCCGTCACCCCCGACGACGCCCGCACCTCGCCGGTGTACGACCCGGCCCTCGGCCGCGAGATCCGCCGCGTCGCCCTCGCCGACGCCGCCACCGCCGACCGCGCCATCGAGTCGGCCCACGCCGCCTACAAGGAGTGGCGCGACGTCTCGCTCGCGAAGCGCACGAGCATCCTCTTCAACTTCCGCGAGCTGCTGAACTCGCGCAAGGGCGAGCTCGCCGAGATCATCACCGAGGAGCACGGCAAGGTGCTCGACGACGCCCTCGGCGAGATCTCGCGCGGCCAGGAGGTCGTCGAGTTCGCCTGCGGCATCACCTCGCACCTGCGCGGCGACTTCTCCGAGCAGGTCTCGACCGGATTCGACATCCACTCGGTGCGCCAGCCCATCGGCGTCGCCGCGATCATCTCGCCCTTCAACTTCCCGGCGATGGTGCCGATGTGGTTCTTCCCCATCGCGATCGCCGCCGGCAACTCGGTCGTCGTGAAGCCCTCCGAGAAGAACCCCTCGGCCTCGCTGTGGATCGCCGAGCTCTGGAAGGAGGCGGGCCTGCCCGACGGCGTGTTCACCGTGCTCAACGGCGACAAGGCCGCCGTCGACGCCCTGCTCGAGCACCCGAAGGTCGCCTCGGTGTCGTTCGTCGGCTCGACGCCGATCGCGAAGTACGTCTACGAGACCGGCACCAAGCACGGCAAGCGCGTGCAGGCCCTCGGCGGCGCGAAGAACCACATGCTCGTGCTCCCCGACGCCGACCTCGACCTCGTCGCCGACTCGGCGATCAACGCCGGCTTCGGCTCGGCGGGCGAGCGCTGCATGGCGATCTCGGTCGTCGTCGCCGTCGAGCCGATCGCCGACGACCTCATCCCGAAGATCACCGAGCGGATGGCGAAGCTCCGCGTCGGCGACGGCCGCCGCGGCTGCGACATGGGCCCGCTCGTCACCGAGGCCCACCGCGACAAGGTCGCCTCGTACATCGACGTCGCGAAGGAGGACGGCGCCGACGTCGTCGTCGACGGCCGCGGCATCGACGTCGACGGCGAGGCCGGCGGCTTCTGGCTCGGCCCGACGCTCATCGACAAGGTGCCGGTGTCGTCGCGGGTCTACCAGGAGGAGATCTTCGGCCCGGTGCTCTCGATCGTGCGCGTCGACTCGTTCGACGAGGGCGTCGAGCTCATCAACAACGGCGCCTTCGGCAACGGCACCGCGATCTTCACCAACGACGGCGGCGCCGCCCGCCGCTTCCAGAACGAGATCGAGGTCGGCATGATCGGCGTGAACGTGCCGATCCCGGTGCCGATCGCGGCGTACTCGTTCGGCGGCTGGAAGCAGTCGATCTTCGGCGACACCAAGGCCCACGGCGACGAGGGCGTGAAGTTCTTCACCGCCCAGAAGGCGATCACCACCCGCTGGCTCGACCCGTCGCACGGCGGCATCAACCTCGGGTTCCCGCAGAACGACTAGCGCGGGCCGCGCACCGGCGCTTCGCCGCGCCGGGCGTGCACGTTCGTCGCCCCGGTGGCCTGAGGATGCATCCTCGGGCCACCGGGGCGACATTCGTGCACGCGCGTCGGCGCGACTACCGCACGACGACCGTCGGGCCGACGAGCTTCGTGAGCACCTCGTGGCTCACCGAGCCGAGCAGCAGCCGGCGGAACGCGCCGCGGCCGTGGCTGCCGACGACGAGCAGCGTCGCCGACTCGGCCGCCTCGGCGAGCGCGTCGGCCGGCACCCGGGCGACGACCCGCGTGTCGATCTCGAGGCCCGGATGCGCCTGGGCGTGCTTCGCGTAGAGCTCCTGCACGAACTCCTCGACCCGCGCCTTCGTCTGCGCCTCGGTCTCGGCGATCATGAACTCGCCGCCGAGCCGCATCGACGGGTCGAACCAGCCGTGCACCGCGATGAGCGGCTCGGCCCGCGCCGACGCCTCGGCGACCGCGAAGTCGAACGCCTTCGCCGCCGTGTCGGAGCCGTCGATGCCGACGACCACGCCGCGGCGGCCCTCGAGCGGGATGTCGGGCACGATCACGACCGGCACATCGCCGGCCGCCGCGATGCGGAGGCTGCCGGTGCCCTGCGAGCGCTGCTGCGCCGCGCGGCCCCGGGTGTCGGAGCCGACGACGACGAGCTCGGCGTCGGCGCCGGCCGCGGCCTTCACGAACACCTCCGGCACGCTCGAGCCGGTGAACAGCTGCGTCTCGATCGCGACGCCGGGCGCGACGGCGCGCACCTGCTCGGCCGCCGCATCCACGAGCTGCTGCGCCTCGGCGCGGTGCTGCTCGTGGTAGGTCTGGTTCTCGAGCGTGGCGAGGTACGAGTCGAGCATGTGCACGAGCATGATCGGCGAGCCCGTGCGCGCCGCCCGCTCGGCGGCCCAGTCGACGGCCTTGCGGCTGGCGCTCGAGTCGGTCACGCCGACGATGATGGGTCGGTTCATGGTGTCCTCCTCTTCCGTCAAGCCGCCTCGTCGCGACTTGACCTCCACGCTATTCCCCGAACCGCCGAAACGGCTGATCATCCCGCACAATCCGGTAACGGCCGGAGTCGATCAGCCGCTGTCGTGGTCGGTGAGCCGGAGGGCGGCCCAGAGCTCGGCGCGGGCGGCGAAGCCGCCGAGGTCGAGACCGACGGCGGCGCCGAGCGCGTCGATGCGCGAGCGCAGCGTGTGGCGGTGGATGCCGAGCTCGCGCGCCGCCGGATCCCACGCGCAGTTGTGCGCGAACCACGCGGATGCGCCGGCGAGGAGCGCGTCGGCGTCGGGCCGGTCGCGCAGGGGCGCGAGCAGGCGCTCGGCGGCGATCGCCGCATCCGAGTCGTCGAGCCAGGCGACGAGGCCGCGCGCCCGCAGCTCGCCGAACTCGACGAGCTCGCCCGGCTCGGCCGCGCGCCGGAGCGCCCGCCGGGCCTC
>JAAYAS010000011.1 GCA_012719255.1 Microbacteriaceae bacterium
CACCGACATCGCCGTCTCGACGACCGGCGCCGCCGGTCCCGACCCGTCCGATGGCAAGGCCGCCGGCACCGTCTACGTCGGTATCTCGACGCTCTGGGGCGAGAAGGCGGTCGAGCTCGACTTCCGCTCGCTCGTGCGCGCCGACGACCCCGTCGGCTCGCGCCAGCGCATCCGCTTCGCGGCGATCGAGGCGGCGATGTTCAACCTCCTCGAGCACCTCGCCGAGCAGCGCTGAGCCGGGCCGCGCGATCCGCCGACCGAGGGAATCCTGTGAGCGACCCGGGTGGGGGGAATGGAAACCTGGCACTCTCGGTTGTAGAGTGCAAGACCGCGACGCACGTGCGCCGGCTCGGGAGTGCTCCCAGGCCGATCGCGTAGCGTCGCACGAACGAGCGGCTACGCCGCGAAAGGAGGTTCCGCATGGTGCTCGCACGACACGAGATGGGCGAGGTGCTCCGGGACGTCCGGCTCCGCCGCGGTGACACGCTGCGCCAGGTCGCCGGACGGGCATCCGTCGCGCTCGGCTACCTGAGCGAGATCGAGCGCGGCCAGAAGGAGGCGTCGAGCGAGATCCTCGCCTCGGTCGCCGAGGCGCTCGACACCCCGCTCTCGCAGATCTACCACGAGGTGGGCGACCGCATCGCGGGCCACGAGCGCGCTGCGATGCGCGAGCGTCGCTTCGCCGGGGTCATCCCCGACACGGTGCCCGACGAGCTCGTCGCCTCGGTCGGTCCGGTCGACGCCGTCTCCGGCTGACCCGATCCCCGAACTCCGACGCGCCCCGCGATCCTGCGGGGCGCGTCGTCGTTTCCGCGCGCGGGTCACGGGGCCGCCGCGCGTACGATGACCGGATGCGGAGGCTCGAGTTCCCGGACGCCGGTGCGCGGGTGCTCGGCGCCCGCGACCCGCTGCCGGGCCGGCCGCACCGCATCCTCGTCGCCGGTGCCACCGGGGCCGGCAAGACGACGCTCGCCGACCGCATCGCCGCGCGCACCGGGCTGCCGCGCACCGAGCTCGACGCGCTCCACCACGGGCCGGGCTGGACGAAGCGGCCCGGGTTCGAGGCCGAGGTCACCGCGCTCGCCGCCGGCGAGGCGTGGGTCGTCGAGTGGCAGTTCCGCGCCGTGCGACCGCTGCTCGCCGAGCGCGCCGAGCTGCTCGTGCATCTCGACCTGCCGTACTGGCGGGTCGTGCTGCCCCGCGTCGTCCGTCGCACCTGGCGGCGCCGCGGCGGCCGCGAGCCGCTCTGGAACGGCAATCTCGAGCCGCCGCTGCGCACGATCCTCACCGAGCGCGACCACATCATCCGCTGGTCGATCCGCACGCGGCGCACCGCCGCCGAGGAGATCGACCGGCTGCTCGTCGAGGGGCGCGGGCCGGCCGTCGTGCGGTTGCGGAGCGTCGCCGAGGTCGAGGCATGGCTCGACGGGCCGCTCGCGGCGGCGTTCGGCTGACGCTGCCGCGGCGGGCTCGGCGGGCGCGTACGATCATCGGATGCGAGTGAGCGAGTTCGAGCGTGCCGTCGTCGACGAGTTCGGCGCGGCCTACGGCGCGTCGGTGACCAAGGACGTCGTCATCGGCGCGCTCGGCGACCGCACCGCCCGGGAGGCGCTCGCCGCGGGCGTCGACGCTCGCGAGGTGTGGCTCGCGCTCTGCGCCGCGATGGACGTGCCGCCGGAGCGCCGCTACGGCGTCGGCCGGCTCGACCCGCGCAAGTAGCCGGCGCGCGCCCGGTCGGCGGCCGCTCCGGGCGGGTTCGGCATCCGGATCGCGACACGCCGGGGGAGCGTTGTTCGAACGGCTGTTCGAGATGCCGTAGTGTCTCACCCAGGAGCTGTGGACACCGGTTCATCCACATCCGCGGGCCCCGCCGCCGACGCATGTCGGAGGCTCGGCCTACGGTGCGGGTGTCAGGTGATCGACGGCATCCGCCGCCTTGTCGAAGCGCTCTCCATCAGCGCGAGGCAGCCTGCAGGCGACAACGACCCCGAGTGTGAAGGAAGCAGCACCATGGCCGCACCCAAGGACCGCGAGAAGGCCCTCGAGACCGCCCTGTCCCAGATCGACCGCCACTTCGGCAAGGGGTCGGTGATGCGCCTCGGCAGCGAGGAGCGCGCCCCCGTCGACATCATCCCCACCGGCTCGATCGCCCTCGACGCCGCGCTCGGCATCGGCGGCCTGCCCCGCGGCCGCGTGGTCGAGATCTACGGCCCCGAGTCGTCCGGTAAGACCACCGTCGCCCTCCACGCGATCGCGAACGTGCAGCGGCAGGGCGGCATCGCCGCGTTCATCGACGCC
>JAAYAS010000095.1 GCA_012719255.1 Microbacteriaceae bacterium
ACCGCATCTGGAACGCCCAGACGGGCACGATGCACCTGCGGCGGTAGGCGCGCTCAGCCGCCGTCGGTGAGGTGCACCCGCCGCAGCGCGGCGACCCCGCCCTCGTCGAGGGCGGCGCGCTGGCGGGCGGCGCCGTAGCCGAGGCGCAGCAGCCGCTCCACCCCGTCGCGCACCGCATCGGCGTCGTCGCCCGCGGTCGGGAGGACGACGTCGAAGAACGCCTCGACCGCCTCGATCGCCGGCGCGTGCTCGCCGGTGACCGGATGCAGCAGCGTGCCCTCGAGGCCGTCGCGCGCCGCGTGCCAGAGGGCGGCGTCGAGCAGCTCGGGATGCACGCGCGCGCCGGCGGTCTCGTTCGCCGCGAGCGCGCCGACGAGCGCGCGGGTGACGAGCGCGAGCGTCACCGCGTCGTCGGCGCGCAGCTGCGCGTCGAAGAGCCGGTACTCGACGGTCGGGTAGCGCTCGGAGAGCCGCACGAGCCAGCCGACCGTGCCGACGTCGACGGTCGGGCCGACCCCGACGAGCGCGGCGAGCCGGGCGTCGTAGTCGTCGGCGCCGTCGCACTCCGGCGGCGGGCCCTGCGTCGCCCAGCGGCGGTGGTGGGTGTTCCGCCAGCTTGCGAAGCCGGTGTCGAGGCCCTGCCAGTGCGGCGAGTTCGCGCCGAGCGCGAGCAGCAGCGGCAGCCACGGGCGGGAGGCGTTGAGCACGCGCACGCCCTCGTCGCGCGAGGCGACCTCGACGTGGATGTGGGTGGCGTTGATCTGATGGCCGTGCCGCAGCCAGCCCACCTCGTCGGCGACGCGCTCGTAGCGCTCGCCCGGCGCGAGCTGCGGCGCCTGCACCGGGGGAGTGTCGAACGGGGTGCCGCTGCGCCAGGGCGTCAGCCCCGCGTCGAGGGCGGCGACGTCGACGGCGCGACGGGCGCGCTCGAGCTCGACCCGCGCATCCTCGGCCCGCTCGTGCGGCAGCGTCGAGTGCTCGACCTGCGAGTTGAGGAACTCGGTGGTGACCCGCTCGCCGGTGTCGGGCCGGTGCTGCAGCGCCTCGACCACCGCGTGCGCATCGCTCGCGGGCCGCAGCGAGGCCGCCTCGACGAGCACGGCCTCCTCCTCGATGCCGAACTTCCTCATCGTGACCGCCTTCCATGGGTGCGCGTCGATGCGCTGATGCTAGCGTGACCGCACTCGTGGAGAGGGAGGCCGATCATGCCCGGATCCTCGTCCGGCCGGTGGGGTCGGCGACTCGTGTTCTCGACCTGGGTCGGGCTGCTCATCGGCGGGCTCGCGCTGATGCTCGCGGTGCCGCTGCTCGGGCGATGAGCGCCGCGCGGGGCCTGCGCGATCACGCGCTGAGCACGGCGTTCCTCGTGCTGTTCGCCGTCGCGATCGTCGCCCAGTCGTTCATCGGGCACGCCGACTGGAACTCGACGCTCGACGAGCTCGGCCGGGCGCCGATGAGCTGGCTCGCGTACGCGACCTCGTCGCACTTCGTCGTCGACGTCGCCGAGAACTGGCAGTCGGAGTTCCTGCAGTTCTTCCTGTTCATCGCGGCGACCGTCTGGCTCGTCGAGCGCGGCTCGCCCGAGTCGAAGAAGCCCGGCGACGAGGGGCTCGGCAGCGATCGCGAGCAGCTCGTCGGCGCGCACGCCCGGCCCGACTCGCCGGCCTGGGCGAGGGCCGGCGGCTGGCGGCGGCGCATCTACTCGAACTCGCTGCTGCTCGTGATGGGCGGCGCGTTCGCGCTGTCGTGGCTCGCGCAGGCGCTCGCCGGCCGCATCGCCGCGAACGCCGAGGCGGCGCTCACCGGCGGCGCGCCGATGACGCTCGGCGAGTACCTCGCCTCGCCCGACTTCTGGAGCCGCTCGGTGCAGAACTGGCAGTCGGAGCTGCTCGCGATCGGCGCGATGGCGGTGCTGTCGATCTACCTGCGGCAGCGCGGCTCGAGCGAGTCGAAGCCCGTGGGCATGCCGCACGGCGTCACCTCGGTCGAGTCGGACTGACACGCGGTCACGACCCCGCGCCGTCGGAGCCCGCCCCATCGGCGCGGTTGGGCTCGTCGGTCCGGAAGCCCACGAGCTTGTGCGTGCCATCGCAGTACGGCTTGATCGTCGACACCCCGCAGCGGCAGAGCGCGACGACGTTGCGGCGCGGCCGCGCGCGGCGCGCATCGCGGTCGTTCGCGAGCACGAACGGGCCGCGCACGAGCAGCGGGCCGTTGCGGCACTCGGTGATGATCACCTCGGCGGGGTCGGGCCGGCTCATTCGACGCCCGTCTCGCGCACCGGGGCGTCGGCGGCGGGCTGCGCGGCGGCCTCGCGCTCGGGCGCGGTGTCGCCGGCGGGGGAGTAGAGCGACGACTCGTCGGCCTGCCAGGCGGTGAGCATGTGCGCCGCGGCGAGGCCGTCGACGTGGAGGCAGGCCGCCGCGCCGAACACGATGTCGGGGATGAGCGCGGGCTCGTCGTCGGCGAGCGCGCCGGCGAGGTCGTTCGCGGCGATCTGCTCGTGCACGGCATCGGCCTCGACGTGCTCGTCGAAGTAGTGGGTGACGTCGTCGCCGTAGCCGAGGCGGCGGAAGGCGTTGCCGTAGAGCCGGTTCGGGATCGACGAGGTCATCTCGAACGCCGCGAGGTGCCCGGCGATCGCGCCGCGCAGGCGGCGGTTGAGCCCGAACATCGACATCGTGTTCATCGAGGCGAGGGTGGCCGCGCTCGCGACGTCGAGGTAGCGGTCGAGGCTCGGCTCGAGCCCGAGGCCCGCCATCGCCTCCGCGAAGATGCGCGCGTGCATCTGCTCGGGGCGGCCGCCGCCGTACTCGTCGGCCTGGATCTCGACGAGCGCGGCCTTCGCGCGGCCCCGCAGGCGCGGGATGCCCCAGCTGTGCGGGTCGGCCTCGCGGAGCGTGTAGATCGAGCGCTGCATGAGGAACTCGTGCATCTGATCGTCGGTCGCCTGCTTCGACGCCCACTTCGCGAGGCTCGGGCCGGAGTCGGCGCCGGTGAGGTCGAACAGCAGCGCCGCGACGTCGGGCCCGGCCTCGGGCAGCTCGTCGGGCATCGGCACCCGCGCGCGCAGCTCGCGCTCGAGGGCGGTCTCGATCGCGCGGCGGGCGGCGATGAGCCCGGGGTGCCACTCCCAGTCGACGCCGCCGTCGCCGCCGGCCCAGTCGAGCGGGCCGTAATGGGCGAGGTACATGCAGAACAGCGCGAGCTGCACGTCGTCGTCGGCGAGCAGGTCGTCGCTCGCGGCCGCGGCGGCCTCGGCGCGCAGCCGCAGCGCATCGGCGGCCGCATCGTCGACGTCGGCGGGATCGCGCACGAGCAGCTCGATGAGCGCCTCGCTGATCGGGCCGCGCGGCGACGGCGGAGCGGCGAGCTCGGCCTGGCGGGCGTGCAGGGCGGGAGTGGACATATCGCCTCCGATGGGGTCGCGTAGTTCGACGAGTCTCGATGAAGTCGGTCCGAACATCCTCCGAGTACGGGGCTCGAGGGCGCTGAGCCGCCCGAGGTCCCTGAGCCCGTCGCAGGGTCCGACGACCTCAGCGCCGCGTGAGCACCCCGGTGCGGGCGCCGATCTCGAACTCGATGCGGTCGGGCTGCGCCGGGTCGAGCAGGTAGACGATCGGGGTGCCCGCGGCGGTGCAGTTGCCCGACGTCACCTCCTCGGTCATGGTCACGGTGGCTCCGTCGCGCGCGGTCTGCCTCACCGACGAGGTGCACGGAAACGTCGTGTACTCGACGGTGCCGGTGACGGTCGTGCCGTCGTCGTCGAGGGTGACGACGAACTCGACGGCCGGACTGCCGGTGCTGCCGTCCCACACGCCGGTGACGTCGACGGCGGCGGGAGCGGCGGCCCCGTCGTCGCCGCCGGGGCCGGCCGGGTCGGTGCGATCGGCCGGGTCGGTGCGATCGGCCGGGTCGGTGCGATCGGCCGAGTCGGTGGACTCGACCGGCTCGGCGGGACCGTCGGAGTCGGCGGTCTCCGTCGGGGTCGGGGCGTCCGGCGGCGGCGTCGGGGCGGTGAATCGCGGCACGAGCATCGCGCCGGCGACGAACGCCCCGGCGACCGCGAGCGCGCCGATGGCGATGCCGATCGCGAGCGGCGCGCGGTTCGCGCCGCGCTCCGGGGCGGGGGATGCGGCCGGGGCCGGCTCGGGCTCGGGCTCCTGCGCGGGCTCGGGGTGCGGCTCGGATTCGGCGGCCGCCCAGTCGTCGCCGAAGCCGGCGCCCGCGGCGAAGGGGTCGTGGTCGCCGTGGTCGGCCGACCAGCCGCCGGCGACGTACTGGTCGTCGTAGTAGTCGGCCGCCGTGGGCTCCGCCGGGCCGTCGCCGCGGCCGAGGGCGGCGTACTCGTCGCTCCCGCCGAACTCGGGGATGCGGTACGGGTTCCAGTGCTCGTCGGCGCCGCCCGCGGGCTCGTCGGGTCGATCGCGCTCGGTCATGGCGTCCAGGGTAACGAGCGCCCCGCGCATCCGGCGTCGCCCGGCCGACGGACCGCCGGCGGCGCCGACGCGCCCCGCCCCTCCCCAAGGTCCCGGAGGTCGTCGAAGGGCATCCGCTACCCTGCGGAGATGTTCTCGGATGCGACGACGCAGCTGGTGGAGCGCATCGCCGATGCGCTGCTCGACTCGGGCCGCACGATCGCGGCCGCCGAGTCGCTGACGTGCGGTCGGCTCACGCACGCGCTCGGCGCCGGCCCCGACACCTCGGAGTGGCTGCGGGGCGGCGCCACGGTCTACCAGACGGGCGCGAAGCACGAGGTGCTCGGCGTCTCGCCGGGTCCGGTGGTCACGGCGAAGTGCGCGGAGGAGCTCGCCGCCGGCGCGGCGCGGGTGTTCGGCGCCGATGTCGCGGTCGCGACGACCGGGGTCGGCGGGCCCGGTCCCGAGGAGGGCGAGCCGCAGGGCACCGTGTTCATCGGCTGGTGCGTCGACGGCGCCACCGGCAGCGAGCGCCACCGCTTCGACGGCGATCCGGTCGAGGTGCTCGAGCAGGCGACCGACGCGGCGCTCGCGGCGGTGGTGCGGGTGCTGCACGACTGAGCGCCGGCGCCCCCGGATGGGCGGGGCGCCGGCGCTCGGCGGGGGCGGGTCAGTGCGCGTC
>JAAYAS010000096.1 GCA_012719255.1 Microbacteriaceae bacterium
CACCGGGGCGCGCAGGCTTGCGCCGCGGGGCGCGCCGTCGGGGCGCAGCGGGATGACCGGGGCGAGCGGGCGGGCCTCGTCGGCGCCGGCGGAGAGGTGCTCGACGAGCTCGGCCGGCAGCACCGACACGAGGGCGGCGACGTCGTTGCGCTCGATCTCGCCGGTGTCGTGGCGGTGGTCGAACGCCGGGCGGAGCAGCCGGTCGCGGAGCTCGGTGGCCTCGGCGGCGCGGCGCTGCTCGCGCAGCGCGCGGCGGGTGAGCGCGCCCTCGACGGCGGTCGGGGCGATGGCCGCGACGGGCCGCACTCCGGTGGCGCGCTCGATCTCACGGGCCTCGCGGCGGGTGAGCGGCGCGGCCGCGGTGGTGGGGTTGGTCACGTTCGGAAGTCCTTCTCGATGTGCGGGAACGCGGAGGCGTTCGGTCGATGCCTACGACAGTAACGGAAGATCACGGAAATGTCACGAACCGATCACGGCAATATCTCGGAAAAGTAACGCCCCGCCGCATCCTCGGTCGAGGAGCGGCGGGGCGGAGCGCTGCGGCGGGGCCGGCTAGTTCAGGCTGATGAAGTAGTGCGGGGCCCAGTCCATGTTCCCGTACTCGACGGTCCGGCCCTCGTAGGGCGCGTGGAGCAGCGAGTTCGGGCCGGCGTAGAAGCCGATGTGGTAGTTGCCGTAGACGACCAGGTCGCCCGGCTTCGGGTTGCTCGTCGGCGTGCCGAGCGAGGCGAGCTGCGAGATCGAGGTGGTCGCGTTGTACCCGGCCTGGTTGAGCACGTAGGCGACGTAGCCGGAGCAGTCGAAGCCCGACGGCGTCGTGCCGCCCCAGACGTACGGGACGCCGAGGTACTGCTCGGCGATGCCGAGGATCGAGCCGCTGCTGCCGGAGGCCGGCGCGGCCGCCGGGGCGGCGGGCGCCTCGTCGCTCCAGCCCGAGTCGTCCCAGCCCGAGTCGTCGCCCCAGTCGGCGTCGGCCTCGTCGCTCGCCGGCAGCGGCTCCTCGACGATCTCCTCCTGCGCGGCGGCGCCGAACAGCGCGCTCGCGTCGACCGATTCGATGACGGTGGTCTGCTCGTCGGCGGCGACCTGCGGGGCCGGCGCGAGCGAGTCGGCGTCGGCGGCCTCGGCGGGCGGCGCGGCGTCGGTCTCGAGCGTCGGCGAGAGCAGGCTCGCGCGGTGCTCC
Organism: Microbacteriaceae bacterium; assembly: GCA_012719255.1. Classification (GTDB taxonomy): domain Bacteria; phylum Actinomycetota; class Actinomycetes; order Actinomycetales; family Microbacteriaceae; genus Gulosibacter. Next base: position 1,184 of record JAAYAS010000096.1, read on the forward strand.
TCGGCGATCGCGGCGCCGTCGGTCGAGGCCATGCCGGCCGTCGCGAGCGCGGCGACCGAGGCGGCCGCGGCGACGCCGCCGGCGGTGCGGCGGCGGCGGGCGGCGACGAGCGAGGCGGGCATCGCCGCGCGGACCGTGAGACCGCGGCCGTCGAAGGCCTCGGGCACGTCGGTCGCGGACGCCTCGGCCGCGGGCGCCTCGGGGGCGACGTCGACGCGCGCGAGCAGCGAGGTCGGCAGCACCGAGACGAGGGCGGTGAGCTCGTTGCGCTCGATCTCACCGGTGTCGTGGCGGAAGTCGGCGGCGGTCGCGCCGGCGACGGGGCGGACGCCGGTGCGGCGCTCGATCTCGCGGGCCTCGCGGCGGGTGAGCGGCGCGGCGGGTGCGGGGATGGTCACAGTCGATCGGCCTCCGGCCGCACGGCCCGGGGCCGCCCCGCCCACCAGTGCTGCTGGCGGTACCGGCGAGGGGCGGGATGCGCGACGCTCTGCCGGACCGGGAACGCGGTGCGCGTTCATCGATGCGACGACGCTAACAAAGAATCACGGAAATGTCACGGTTCGATCACACCGAATCTCGGATCCGTCACGGAATGGTCACGGAAACGACGAGGACCCGAGCGCGGCGGCTCGGGTCCGGTCGGTCGTCGCGGCTAGTGCGTGACGCGGATGATCGTGTCGTAGAAGTACGGCGAGGCCTGGTGGCTCGACTCGACGGTGTCGTCGGCGGCGCCGTTCCAGCCGCCGTGCACGGCCATGTGGTTCACGCCGTCGCCGGTGTAGATGGCGACGTGGTAGCCGTAGGCGATGAGGATGTCGCCGGGCTGCACCTCGTCGGGCGAGACGCGGTAGCCGTGCTGCTCGAAGGTGCTGATGCCGTAGTCGTAGCCGCCCTGGTCGCGGCGGGTGGTGAGGCCCATCGCGGCGAGCGCGTTCTGCACCATGTCGGTGCAGTCCTGCGTCGTGCCGATCTGCGCGTAGGCGGCGGCGACGATGCCCGAGGCGAGCGGGCCGGCGGCCGACGGCGCCGAGGGCGCGGCGGCGGGCTCGGCGGCAGCGACCTCGCCGGTGCCGGTCGAGGTCTCCTCGACGGCGGGGGTCTCGACCACCGGGGCCTGGCCGGCGATGCCGAACAGCGACTCGGCGTCGACGGTCTCGACGACGGTGGCCTGCTCCTCGACCGCAACCTCGGGGGCCGGGGCGATGGCGGCGGCGTCCTCGTCGAGCACGGCGGCGTCGGCGTCGGCCGGCGCGGCGGCGGTGAGGAGGTTCGCCTGGTGGTCGGCGGCGACGACCGTGTCGGCGCCCGCGGCGGTGAGGCCGACGCCCGTGATGGCGGTGATCGACGCCGCGGCGGCGAACGCGCCGGCGCGACGGCGACGGCGGGCCGCGACGAGCGGCGCGGGGACGGCGGCGCGGACGCTGATGCCGCGGCCGTCGAACGACTCGGGGATGTCGACGGTCTCGACGGCCGGGGCGGCGGCCGCGAGCTCCTGGACGATGCCGGTCGGCAGCACCGAGATCAGCGCGGTGACCTCGTTGCGCTCGATCTCGCCGGTGTCATGGCGCTGCGGCGCGATCGAGGCGACGGGGCGGACGCCGGTGCGGCGCTCGATCTCGCGGGCCTGACGACGGGTGAGCGGCGCGGCGGTGGTGGTGGTGTTGTCCAAGTCTCGACCCTCTCCGTCGCCCGGCCGGATGGCCGTCCCGCCCGCCAGTTCGTGCTGGTGGTTCCCGTTCGAGGGGCGGGACTGCGACGCCTCGAGCGGACCGGAACGCGGAATGCGTTCGTCGACGAGAACGACAGTAACGGAAGGTCTCGGAAATGTCACGCTTCGGTGACGAAGATCTCACGGGCGCATAACGCCCCGGTCGCGGGCCCCTAGTCGGCGAGGTCGACGTAGAGGTGCTCGGCGGCCGTTCGGGCGAGCTCCACGCCCTCCTCGCGGCCGGTGACGAACACCGCCACCCGGTCGTCGTCGCGCGCCTCGGCGGTGACCACGGCGCCCGGCAGCACGCCCTCGGCCTGCAGCAGCGCGAGCACCCCGGGGTCGGCCTGCACGGGCTCGCCGATGCGGCGCAGCCGCAGCGGCGTCGCGCCGTCGAGCGCGGTGCCGGCGAGCGGCACGACGCCCTCGAGGAAGGGCGCGCCGGAGTCGGCGCCGAACTCCTCGAGCCCCGGGATCGGGGTGCCGTACGGCGATTCGACCGGCCGGCCGAGCAGATCGAAGATGCGCCGCTCGGCCTCGTCGCTCATCACGTGCTCCCAGCGGCAGGCCTCGTCGTGCACCATCGCGAGGTCGAGGCCGACGAGGTTCGCGAGCAGGCCCTCGGCGATGCGGTGCTTGCGGAGCACGCGGATCGCCTTCGCGCGGCCGTCGGCGGTGAGCACGAGCCGGCGGTCGGGCGCCACCTCGACGAGCCCGTCGCGCTCCATCCGCGCGATCGTCTGCGAGACGGTCGGGCCCGAGTGCCCGAGCCGCTCCGAGATGCGGGCGCGCAGCGGCACGATGCCCTCCTCCTCGAGGTCGAGGATGGTGCGCAGGTACATCTCGGTGGTGTCGACGAGATTCGCCACCGCGCTCCCCTCCCCTCTCGGACGCCGCCGGATCGATCCGGATGAGCGCAAGCCTAGCCATCCTCATCCGCCCCTAGGCTTGGAGGCATGAGCGCGATCACGATCCCCGCCGACCTCCTCCCCCGCGACGGCCGCTTCGGCTCCGGCCCCTCCCTCGTCCGCCGGCAGCAGCTCGACGACCTCGTCGCCCGCGGCCGCACCGTGCTCGGCACCTCGCACCGGCAGCCGCCCGTGAAGCGGCTCGTCGCCGAGGTGCAGGAGCGGCTCGCCGCGCTCTACCGCCTGCCCGACGGCTACGAGGTGCTGCTCGCGAACGGCGGCTCGACCGCGTTCTGGGACTCGGCCGCCTTCGGCCTCGTCGAGCGCCGGGCGCAGGCCGCGGTGTTCGGCGAGTTCGGCGGCAAGTTCGCGAAGGCCGCCGCCGCGCCGTGGCTGCAGGCGCCCGATGTGCGCACCGCCGAGCCGGGCTCGGCGATCGGCCTCGAGGCGGCCGAGGGCGTCGACCTCTACGGCACCCCGCACAACGAGACCTCGACCGGCGCGATGGTGCCGGTGCGGCGCGTCGAGCAGGAGGGCGCGCTCACGATCATCGACGCGACGAGCGCGGCGGGCGGCGTCGACGTCGACGTGCGCGAGTGCGACGTCTACTACTTCGCGCCGCAGAAGAACCTCGGCTCGGACGGCGGCCTCTGGCTCGCGCTCGCATCGCCGGCGGCGATCGAGCGCATCGAGCGCATCGGCGCGACCGACCGCTACATCCCCGAGTCGCTGAAGCTCACGAACGCCGTGACGAACTCGCGCAAGCACCAGACCCTGAACACCCCCGCGCTCGCGACGCTCTCGCTGCTCGAGTCGCAGCTGCGGTGGCTCGACGAGCAGGGCGGCCTCACCTTCGCCGACGCCCGCACGCGCGAGTCGTCGGGCGTCGTCTACGACTGGGCCGAGCGCACCGAGTGGGCGACGCCGTTCGTCGCCGACCCGGCCCTGCGCTCGCAGGTGGTCGCCACCGTCGACCTCGACGAGGCGATCGACGGCGCCGCGGTCACCGCGGTGCTGCGTGAGAACGGCGTCGTCGACATCGACCCCTACCGCAAGCTCGGCCGCAACCAGCTGCGCATCGGCACCTACGTGTCGGTCGACCCCGACGACGCCCGCCGGCTCGTCGACTGCATCGACTACGTCGTGGAGCGGCTCGCGCAGTAGCCCCGCGAGCGCGCCGTCACTCGTCGGCGGTGCGCTCGAACTCGACGCCGTCGAGCACGTCGTCCATGTCGTCGGCGTACTCGCGGATGTCGGGGGCGACCGGCAGCTCGTCGTCGGCCGGCGCCGCCGACTTCGCGCGCGTCCGCTTCGACGACGCCGCCTTCGCGCCGTCCTTCTTCGACGCGGCCTTCTTGCCGCCGTCCTTCTTCGCGGCGGCCTTCTTCGACCCGACCTTCTTGGCGGCGTCCTTCTTCGCGGCGTCCTTCTTGCCGCCGTCCTTCTTCGACGACGCCTTCTCGCGGCCGCCCTTCTTGCCGTCCTTCTTCTCCGGCTTCGCGGCGTCCTGCGCCTCGCCGCGCTCCTCGGGCGCGGCCGGCGGCTCGGGCGAACCGTCCGCAGCACCGTCCGAGGCGGGCTCGGCCGCGGCCGGCCCGCCCTCGGCGGCGTCGGCGGCGTCGGGGGCCTCGCGGTCGCGGCGGCGCCGGCGGCGCG
>JAAYAS010000097.1 GCA_012719255.1 Microbacteriaceae bacterium
GCCACGAGCCCGTCGACGCCTCCGTCGACGCCCCGGTCGACGAGCCGGCCGACGCCGACGTGCCCGAGGGCGTCGATCCGCGCTGGCTGCCGGGCCGCGCGCTCCTCTCGCTGCACGCGCACATCGGCATCGGCCCGCTGCGCTACCTCGTCGTCGCCGAGGCCGACTCGGCGATCGGCCTCGTCGGCGAGCTCGGCGACGCGTTCGGCGACGACCTCGAGCTCGAGGTGCTCGGCACCGGCGAGGTCGGCCGGCTCATCACCACCGCCGAGCTGTTCGAGGTGCTCCGCTGACGATGCCCCTCGTGTGCCCACCCGCGGGCTTCCTCGACGACCCGCACGACGATCGGCCGTTGCGCGGTGTGAAGGTGCTCGTGCCGCGCGGCGGCACCTTCGGCAACAACGTCGCCGAGGCGGTGCGCGCCCGCGGCGCGTTCCCGATCACCGCGCCGCTCATCAACTTCGCGAGCCCCTCGCAGCAGGATGCGCCGAAGCTCCGCGAGGCCCTCGAGCGGCTCGAGCGGGGCGAGTACGACTGGCTCGCCGTGACCAGCCAGACCGCGGTCGACGTGATGCACTCGCTCGCGGTGCGCGTGCCCGACGACACGCTCGTCGCGGCCGCCGGCGAGACGACGGCGCAGGCGCTGATGGCCGCCGGCTACCGCGTCGACTTCGTGCCGACGCACGACAACTCGGCGAAGGGCCTGCTCGTCGAGTGGCCGGAGGCGCAGCGGCGCGCCCCGCGCGTCAACGTGCTCTGGCTCCACTCCGAGCACTCGAAGCCGGCCCTCGCGCGCGGCCTCGCCCGCCGCGGCCACGGCGTCGACTCGGTGGTCGCCTACCGCTCGGTCGGCGTGCCCGCGGCCGAGTCGATCCAGTACGACATCCGCAACTCCCGCATCCGCGCGGTGCTCGTCACGAGCGGCTCGGTCGCCGAGCAGCTCGTGAAGCAGTTCGAGCGCATCCCCGACGACATCATGCTCGGCGCGATCGGCCCCCGCACCGCGAAGGATGCGCGCGCCCTCGGCCTGCGCATCGACGTCGTCGCCCGGCAGCGCTCGGTGGCGTCGCTGCTCGACGGCATCGAGTGGCTGCTCGTCGGCGAGCCGATGGCCGAGACCGCCGCGATCGACCTCGCGACGCTGCAGGCGATGCAGGACCTCGACCGGGTGCGCGACGAGGACCTCCCCGCCGCCGACGAGCCGCGGCACGGCGCCGACGACCTCGGCGACGGCGGCGATCAGGGCGGCGACGAGCGGTGAAGTTCTTCTGGCGGATGCTCGCCATCTGGTTGCGCGCGCGGCGGTTGCCCCGGCGCGATGCGCGCGACGTCGGCCGCATCCGGCTGCGGGTGCTGCCGACCGATTGCGACGTCTTCCTGCACATGAACAACGGCGTGTACCTCACGGTGCAGGATCTCGGCCGGCTCGACTGGATGCTCCGCACCGGCGTGCAGCCGATCATGCGCCGGCACGGCTGGAACGTGGTCGCCGCGCGCATCTCGATCTCGTACCGCCGCTCGCTCGACCTCGGCGCCGAGTACGACCTCGAGACGCGGCTGCTCGGCACCGACGAGCGCAACTTCTACATGGAGCAGCGCTTCGTGCACGACGGCCAGCTCGCCGCGCAGGGGTACGTGATCGGCCGGTTCCTCGGCGCCGACGGCCCCGTGCCGATGGCCGAGATCGCCGCCGGCATGCCCGAGATCGACGCCTGGCGCGACGAGGTGCCGGCGTGGGTGCGCGAGTGGGCGGATGCGGCCCGGCTGCCGTCGTCGCGCGGCGACCACCCGAGCATCTGGCGCAACCGCTGAACCGGGCTCAGCCCCCGGAGCTCCGAGCCCCCTGCCGCCGTCCGACGAACCCCCGCATCCCCTCGTTGATGCCGAAGAGGTCGAGCAGCCGGTCGGCGAGGCCCTGCGGCACGAGCCGGGCCCAGTGCACCGAGTGCACGAACCACGGCGTGAGCAGCCGGCCGCGGCCGCGCTCGATCGCCTTGACGATCTGCACCGCCACCCGCTTCGGCGACTGGATCGGCAGCAGCAGCGACGAGCGCGTCGTCACGCCCGAGAACATCCCGGTCGCCACGTAGTACGGGCAGACCACGAGCGTCGAGACCCGTGAGCCCATCGAGCGCAGCTCGCCCCGCAGCGACTCGGTGAAGCCGACCGCGGCGTGCTTCGACGCCGAGTAGTCGGTCTGCTGGGCGACGCCGACGATGCCGGCGGCGCTCGCGATCGTCACCACGAGCCCGCGGTCGCGCTCGAGCATGTCCGGGAGGAACGCGCGCGTCACCGGGTAGAGGGCGAGCGCGTTCACCTCGAAGGTGCGCCGCACCTCGGCGTCGGTCGTGTCGAGCAGCCGCTTGCCGGTGACGACGCCGGCGTTGTGGACGAGCACGTCGACGCCGCCGCACTCGGCGATGGCGGCCTCGGCGGCGGCGGCCACCGCGTCGGCGTCGGAGATGTCGACGACGGCGGCCACCGGCCGCGCGCCGAGCCGGGCGACCTCGGCGGCGGTCGCGGCGAGGGCGTCGCCGTCGAGATCCCAGAGCACCACGGCGCGGGCGCCGCGGGTCGCCGCGCCGAGGGCGAGGAGCCGGCCGAGGCCGCGGGCGGCGCCGGTGATGCAGACGGTCGCGCCGCGCAGCCGGGAGGCGCGGGGGAGGGCCGATCGGGTCATGCGGCCAGTCTTGCAGGGTGTCGCACCGGGTGCGCCCGGCTCGCCTCATTAGAGTTCGGACTATGCAGCATCCGTTCACTCCGGACGGCTCGGGCCGCGATGAGCGGCCCGACGCGGTCGAGCGCGACGAGTCGGCCCTGCGCGAGGAGCGCGCCGACCTCGTGCGGGGCGTGCTCGCGCGCCGTCGTCGCGGCGACGTCGAGCGGGTGGATGCAGCGGAGCCCGAGCGCGCGGGACCGATCGTCGGCGCCGGCCCCGAGGGGCGCGGCGGCGAGCGGCCGGATGCGGCCGCACCGGCGCCCGGGGCCGCGGCCGACGCGCGGGACGATGCGCGGGACGACGTCTCGGCCGAGGCGCCGCTCGATGACCCGCGGGCGGACGGCGCGGCGATCGCGCCGGCCGCCGGCGAGCACCGCGTGCCCGCCGTGATCGTCTCGCCGCAGCCGCCCGCCGACACCTCGGTGCACGCCGCGCTGCCGCACGCGCTCGCGCAGCTGCGCGCCTGGTACGACATCGACCGCCGCGCCCGGCACGAGCTGCGGCTCGCGCAGGAGGGCCTCGACGCCCGCCGCGCCGACCGCCTCGACCCCGCCGGCGATCTCGAGCGGGCCCTGCGCGCCGAGGGCGGCGCCGACTTCGTGCGCCGGCTCATCGACGACGTCGTGCGGCCCGACGACCTGCTCGCCTCCGGTTTCGGCCTCGGCGACCTCGCCGACCGCATCCCCGCCCGCCTCACCGCCCGCACCCGCCGGCTGCTGCGGCTCGGCGCCTTCGCCGGGCCGGGCGTGCCCTGGGCGGCCGTGCCGCTCGCCCGTCGCATCGCCGGCGCGCTGTTCGGCCACGAGGTCACCGCCGACGACCGGCTCCGCGACGCGCTCGGCCGCGCCGACGACCGCGGCGCGATCGCCCGCGTGCGCCCGCTCGCCGATCCGGTGCTCGGCGAGCGCGGCGCCTCCGCGCTGCTCGAGCGCGTGCTCGGCCTCGTGCGCGACCCGGCGGTCGCCGAGGTCGAGCTCACCGTCGGCGACCTCGACCCCGCCGCGAACGAGTGGGACTTCGAGGGGAGCGCCGACCGCGCCGCCGGCCGGCTCGCCGGCGTCCTGCTCGAGTCGGCGCACGCGCCGCGCCCCACCGCCGTCGTGCTGCGCGCCACCGGCTCGCGCGACCTCGAGCTCGCCATCGAGACGTTCATGCGCGGCCTCGACGTCGACGGCCTCGAGCAGGTGCGCGCGACCATCGCCATCCCCGCCGACGTGCCCGAGGCGTCGACGCTGCTGCGCCGCCTCGCCGGCTGGGCGCACCTGCGCCGCGAGGACGGCGGCGCCGCCATCGGCGTCGCGATCGTGCGGCTGCCCGACCGCGCCGCGGAGTTCGCCGACGCGCGCCTGCGGGGCCTCGCGCCGGGCGTCCACGACGACCCCGCCGATGTCGACGCGCACGTCGTGAAGCTCATCGACGCGGTGCTCGCCGCCGAGCACCGCGGCACTCTCGAGCTCGAGGTCGAGGGCGCGGTGCCGATGGACGCCGCCCTCGCCGTGCACCTCGCGGGGCTTCGGGGCGCCTTCGCGCCGGTGTCGGTCGTCGTCGCCGAGGGTGACGGCCCCGAGGCGGCCGAGCGGTTCGCCCGGCTCGGCGCGGCGGTGCGGATGCGCGTGGGGCTCGTGCCCTCCGGCGCGCTGCGTCCCGCGGCCCGCTACCTGCACGCCCGGGTCGCCGAGCGCGAGGCCGGGCTGCTGCGGGACGAGGACCTCGTCGAGCCGTCGGCCGACGGCACGAGCCCGATCGAATCGCGGCTGCTCGACGCCGCGCAGCGCGCCGCGACCGTCGCCTCCGGTCCGCGCCGGCCCCAGCACCGCGTCAACCCCGAGGACGCGCCGGGCGTCACGGCGTCCATCCCCTTCGAGCTGTTCCCGCCGGGCCTGTTCGCCGACGAGCCCGAGTCCCCGCGACCCGACTGGAGCCAGTCGTTCGTCGCCGCCGCGCCGATCGTCGTCGCGGATGCGGGTGCGGGCGAGTTCGCCGACGACGAGACGACCGTGCTCGGCCGGCGCGGACGCCGCGCGGCGGGCCGACCCGACGCCCCGGCCGGTGCCGAGGGCGCCGGGCGCGCCGCGGGTGCGGCATCCGGCGAGCCCGCTGCCGCGACGCCCGCCGACGATGCCGCCGACGCCCCCAGGACGACGGCCGATGGCGCCGGGGCCGGCGCCGCCGGCGCGGGCCCCGCCGACGAGGCCACCGCCTCCGGCCCCGCCGACGAGGCCACCGCCTCCGGCGCAC
>JAAYAS010000098.1 GCA_012719255.1 Microbacteriaceae bacterium
ACGGTGGGATTTGAACCCACGGTGCAGGGTCACTGCACACGACTTTTCGAGAGTCGCACCTTCGGCCGCTCGGACACGTCACCAGCGCTCAAGAATACACATCCGACCGACAGCGCACAACTCGGACTCCCGCACCGCGCCCTCGCCCCGCATCCCGGCCGCGTCGGCGCACAGCCTCAACCGTGCAGCAGCCGCCAGGCGCCCGGCACCACCTCGAGCTCGAAGCCGCCCGCGCCGATCGGCTCGCCGTCCGCGAACACCGGCAGCTCGGCCGGTCCGGTCACCGCGAGCCGCACGGCCCGGCGGATGCGGACCTGCGGCAGATGCACGTGCAGCCCGAGCATCGCGGTCGGGAACAGCGCGAGGAACCCGATCTTCGGCAGCGCCGCGACGGTCACCACCTCGACGCGGCCGTCGGCGAGGTCGGCGCCCGGCGCGATGCGCACGCCGCCGCCAATCGAGCCGCCGTTCGCGGCGCACACGAGCGTCGTCGCGAGCCGCTCCTCGGGACCGTCGTCGAGCCGCAGCGCGAACTCGCGCGCCTCGAAGCGGCCCGTCTCCTGCACGATCGCGGCGAGGTAACGGAGCGTGCCCGGCAGCCGCAGCTCGTTCGCGCGCGCGTTCACGACCGCGTCGAAGCCGAAGTTCACCGAGTTCGCCACCCAGCGCTCGCGGCCGCCGCACCGCACCCGCAGCGCGTCGACGCGGCGCACGTAGGCGTCGGGATGCTCAAGGGCGCGCAGCAGCCGATCGAGCGCCTCTCGCCACCGCCGGCGCGCCACCGGGATGCCCGCGGCGCGCGCGCAGTCGTTGCCGCTGCCGGTCGGCAGGATGCCGAGCGGCACCGGAGTGCCGGCGACGAGGTCGACGCCGAGGCTCACCATGCCGTCGCCACCGCTCACGACCACCGCCGCGGCACCGCGCTCGAGCTCGGTGCGGGCGCGCTCCCGCAGCCGGGCGAACTCGGGCTCGTCGATCACCACGAGCTCGGTGCCGCGCAGCCGGTCGGGGGTGCGCTCGCGCAGATGCGCGCGGGTCGCGTCGTCGAGCCCCTGCCCGGATGCGGCGTTGACGAGCAGCAGGACGCGCGCGCCCGCCCGCTCCCCCGCATCCGCCATGCCCGCATCGTAGCCAGCGCGGGTGTCGCGGGATCCGGCCTCGACGCGCGTCGAGCCCGTCCCAGCGCCCTGAGCCCGTCGACGGGCAGACCCGGGCACCCGGCTCAGACAAGCTCAGCCTCCCGAGCGCCCCGAGCCCGTCGAAGGGCAGACCCCGGCTCCGACAGGCTCCGCACGCGGGAGCCCGGTACGCACGGGTGCGAGGAGCGGAGCGACACGCCGTGAATCCGGCGTGTCGCTCCGCTCCTCGCACCTATTGGCACGGCCGTTCGAGCAGGGCGCGGGCGAACCGGGATGCGGACGCGCGCCCGGGCGCGCCTCGACCGGCTCGCTCGACCACGGCGCGATCGGCCCGCGGCCCGGTTGCGCGGCACCTGTCGCAGGCCGCCCCTACCCTGGTGGCATGGCCTCGAAGTCCCGCTCCCGCCCCGTCTACTCGTGCGCCGAGTGCGGGTTCGAGTCGGCGAAGTGGCTCGGGCGCTGCCCCGAGTGCCAGGCGTGGGGCAGCATCGTCGAGCGCGGCGCGCCGGCGGGCGGCCCGGGCGCGCGGGCGCGGGCGCTCGCACCGGCGACGCCGGCGCGGCCGATCACCGAGATCACCGACGAGCGCATCGCGTTCCACTACCCCACCGGCATCGGCGAGCTCGACCGGGTGCTCGGCGGCGGCATCGTGCCCGGCGCGGCGATCCTGCTCAGCGGCGAACCGGGGGTCGGCAAGTCGACGCTGCTCATCGAGACCGCCTCGCGCGTCGCATCGACCGGCGCGCGCGTGCTCTACGTGAGCGCCGAGGAGTCGGTGCACCAGGTGCGGATGCGGGCGGAGCGCACCGGCGCGCTCGAGCCGACGCTGTTCCTCGCCGCCGAGACCGATCTCGCGACGGTGCTCGGCCACGTCGAGGAGATCGACCCGTCGCTGCTCATCGTCGACTCGGTGCAGACGGTCGCCTCGGCCGAGGTCGATTCGCTCGCCGGGCAGCCGAGCCAGGTGCGCGAGGTCGCCTCGGCGCTCATCCGGGTGGCGAAGCAACGCAATCTGCCGGTGATCCTCGTCGGCCACGTCACGAAGGACGGCCAGATCGCGGGCCCGCGCCTGCTCGAGCACCTCGTCGACGTCGTCGCGCACGTCGAGGGCGATCGGCAGACGGCGCTGCGCTTCGCCCGCACGCTGAAGAACCGCTTCGGGCCGACCGACGAGGTCGGCTGCTTCGAGATGTCGGGCGACGGGATGCGCGAGGTGCCCGATCCGTCGGCGCTGTTCGTCTCGCAGCGGGATGCGCCGGTCGCCGGCACCTGCGTGACGATCGCGCTCGAGGGCAAGCGCGCGCTGCCGGTCGAGATCCAGGCGCTCGTCGTGCCGACGCAGGCGCCGAATCCGCGGCGGGTCGTCAACGGCGTCGACTCGAGCCGCGTGCTCATGCTGCTCGCGGTGCTCGAGCGGCGCGCGGGCATCCGCCTCAGCGATCACGACGTGTACGTGTCGACAGTCGGCGGCGTGCGGCTCACCGAGCCGGCGAGCGACCTGGCGATCGCCATCGCGATCGCCTCGGCCTCGACGAGCCGGCCGGTCGGCGACCGCGTCGCCGCGTTCGGCGAGGTGTCGCTCGTCGGCGAAGTGCGCGGCGTCACCTCCGCGAAGCAGCGCGCCTCCGAGGCGACGCGCCTCGGGTTCGCCCACCAGGTCGGGCCGGATGCGGGCACCGTGCGGCAGGTGCTCAGCGGTCTCGGCGTCCTGCGCGGCTGAGTCCCGCCCGGCGCGCGCCCCGCGCCTGACGCCCGACGACCGGGATCCGCGAGCGACGCGCGGAGCGCATCCGGGCGCCCCGCCCCGCCGAGCGCACCG
>JAAYAS010000099.1 GCA_012719255.1 Microbacteriaceae bacterium
GGCGGCGCGACGGCCGGCCGGGCGCGACGCGGCGGCGCGGGATGCGGCGCCGCGGGATGCGGCGGTGCCGGATGCGGCGGGGCCGGATGCAGCGGGGCCGGATGCAGCGGGGCCGGATGCGGCGGGGCGGGATGCGGCGGAGTGGCGGAGGGTCATGCGGTTCCTTCTGCGTCGTGCCGACGGCCGGCGGCGGCCGCGGCGGGTTCGATGCCGCGCCCCGGAGCGCCGTCGCGCGGCGCCTCGGGGCGTTCGAGGGGTTCTGTGGGCGCGACGGGCTCGCGCCGCCGCCGCAGCGCGGTGATGCGGGGCGAGTCGGTGTGCGGGTCGTGGTCGACGCGGCTGACGATGCCGTAGAGCTCGTCGAGCAGCTCGGGTCGCAGCACCTCGGCGGGCGAGCCGCTCGCGCGCACGACGCCGCGGTCGAGCACGGTGAGGCGGTCGCAGCTGCGCGCCGCGAGACCGAGATCGTGGAGCACGACGATGACGCCGCGGCCCTCGGCGGCGAGCTCGCGGAGCAGTTCGAGCACCTCGAGCTGGTAGCCGAGATCGAGCGCCGAGACCGGCTCGTCGAGGAGCAGCACCCGCGCCTGCTGGGCGAGCTGCTTCGCGAGCAGCACGAGCTGGCGCTGGCCGCCCGAGAGCTCGGTGATCGGGGCGTCGGCGAGGTGGGCGGCACCGACTCGCTCGAGCGCGGCGTCGACGATCGCGAGGTCGCCGGCGTCGAGATCGCCGCGCAGGCGCGCGAGCCGCGAGCGGTGGGCGTAGCGGCCGAGGCCGACGACCGTGCGGGCGGTGAGCTCGGCGGCCGCCTCGGTGTGCTGCGGCAGCACCGCGATGTGGTGCGCCCGGTGCCGCGGGGCGAGCCGCGCGAGATCGAGCTCGCGGGATGCGGGCGGACTGCCGGCGGTGCCGGCACCCCCGTGCGCGCCGTGGGGCGCGCCGGTGCCGACGCGACCGGAGTCGCCCGGCTCGCACCGGGCGCCCGCCCCGCGCGCCGCATCCGGCACCATCGCCGTCACCCGCCCGGAGCGCAGCGGCACGAGCCCCGCGAGCGCGCGCAGCAGCGTCGACTTGCCGGCGCCGTTCGGTCCGATGAGCCCGTGCACCTCGCCGGCGCGCAGCTCGAGATCGACGTCGCGCACCACGGCGTCGCCGCGGTAGCCGGCGCTCGCGCCGCGGGCGCGCAGGAGCGGCTCGCCCCTCATCGCGCGGCCCTCCGAAGCACCAGCACGAGCAGCACCGGCGCGCCGATGAACGCGGTGACGGTGCCGGTCTGCAGCACGACCGGGTCGAGCAGGTTCCGGGCGACGAGGTCGGCGAGCGCGAGGAAGATCGCGCCGACCGCCATCGACACCGGCAAGAGGATGCGGTGGTCGGGGCCGAGCACGAGGCGCACGAGGTGCGGCACGACGAGGCCGACGAACGCGATGATGCCGGTGACCGCGACCCCGGCGGCGGTGACGAGCGCGGCGAGCGCGAGGAGCACCTGGCGGGTCCGCACGGTGCGCACGCCGGTGGTCGCCGCCTGCTCGTCGCCGAGGAGGAAGAGGTTGAGCTCGGGCACCGCGGCGACGAGCACCACGAGCCCGACGACGATCGGCGCGACCGCGAGGCCGACATCGCGCCAGTTCGCGGCGGTGAGGTCGCCGTTGAGCCAGAACACCGCCTGCATCGCGTCGTCGCTCGACGGGGCGTTCGCGATCGCCGCCGAGATCACCGCGCCGAGGAACGCGTTGAGCGCGATCCCGACGAGCAGCAGCGTCGCCCCGCCCCCGCCGCGCGCGCCGGCGACGACCTGCACGAGCGCCACCGCGGCGACCGCGCCGACGAAGGCGCCGAGCGGCAGCAGCCACGGGGCCGTCGCGGTCGCGCCGGTGACGATGAGGAGCACCGCGGCGGCGGCGGCGCCCGACGAGACGCCGGTGATGCCGGGCTCGGCGAGCGGATTGCGGAACACCGCCTGCATCACCGCGCCGGCGACGGCGAGCGCCGCACCGACGAGCAGCGCGAGCACGACCCTCGGCAGCCGGATCGACCAGATGACGCTGAGCGCGGCGGCGCTGCGCTCGGGCAGCTCGATGCCGATCGAGGCGAGGGGGCCGCGGAGCGGCTCGAGGAGCATCTGCGCGGTGTCGAGCGGAGGCGTGGTGACCGGCCCGATCGAGGTGGCGACGAGGGCCGTGACGACGACCGCCGGCGGCAGCACGAGGGCGAGCAGCGCGCCGCGGCCGAGCGACCGGCGGACCGCTCCGGGGCGGCGCAGGGGCGCCGGATGCGCGGCGCCGCGCGCCGGCACCGGCGCGGCCCCGTGCGCATCCTGCACCGCGCCGCCCGCATCCCGCACCGCACC
>JAAYAS010000100.1 GCA_012719255.1 Microbacteriaceae bacterium
AGGTAGAACAGCTTCGCTTCGAGGTCGAGCGCGCGCTTGGACCCGCGAATGTTCGCCTCGCTGATCGACGAAGCCGTGTGCAGGTTCTTGTACATGTGCAGCTCATCGACGGCGAGGTAGTCGATGCCGGTGTCCTCGAACCGCAGGCCGGGGTCAACGGCGACGAACTTCGCGCGCTCCATGCGGCCTTCTTCGGCGGTGATGCTCGATTCGATCTGCTTCGCCGATCGCCGATCGCCGCGGCCGGCCGCGGCGACGAGTTCCGCGCGCATCTTTTCGAGCGCGTGATCGGAGTACGCGCGACGCGCCTCCTCGCCGAGCGCCAGGCGCTCGAAGGCGCCCTGGGTGAGGATCACCGCGTCCCAGTCCGAGGTTGCGGCTCGGGCGACGAACTCGCGGCGGGCGTCGCCGCGCAGGTCGTCGGTCGATGCGGCGAGCACTCGCGCCCGCGGGTAGAGGCTGAGCCATTCGCGCGAGAACTGCTCGAGCATGTGGTTCGGGACGACCGCGGCGGGCTTGTTCACGAGGCCGAGGCGGCGCAGCTCGGTGAGGCCGATCACCATCTCGGCGGTCTTGCCGGCGCCGACCTCGTGGAACAGGCCGGCGGTCGGCTCGGCGATCATCCGCGCCACCGCGGCGCGCTGGTGCGGGCGCGGCGTGAACCCCTCGATCAGGCCCGGGAACGTCAGTTGCTCACCCTCGCGCGAGTAGTCGCGCAGCACGATCGCGTTGAACCGGCGGTTGTAGTCGGCGACGAGCCGCTTCGTCCGCTCCGGGTCTTCCCACACCCATTCTGCGAACCGCTCGCGCAGCTCACGGGCCTTCTCGTTCGCCTCGGCGGTTTCGGCGGCGTTGAACGTGGTGGTGCCGTCGACGGGGTCGCGGTCGACGACTTTGATCGGCGTCTGCCGAAGCATCGATTCGAGGAGCACGCCGGCGGGCCGCCGTTCGGTGCCCCAGGTCACCCGTGACTTCACGGTGCGGCGGCCGCCGCTGACGTTCCACTGGCCCGGAAGCGGATTCGTGACCTCAGCGAACTGCTCGCCGGTGATCTCCCGGAGGAACTCCTCCACGTCGGAGGCCGGAATCCACGCGGCGCCGAAGCTCGGAGCGAGGTCCTCGGGCTGCAGGTCGGCGGGGATGACCTCGCGAAGCGCGGCGACGTTCGCCGCGAACCGCGGCTGCTCCCCTGCGGCTGCTTCGGCCTCCTCGAGCTTCGCGCGCACGTCTCCGGAGAGGTATGCGGCCGCGGACACGAACTTCCCCGGCGCGGCGGGGTCTTCGTAGGCCACCTCCGTGAGCTGCGCACGGGCGGCAACGGTGTCGATGCCGAGCAAGTCGGCGACGGTGTCCACGTTGATCTCGCCGTGCCGCTCGAGGCTGATCGCCACCGCTTCCTGCGGGGTGTCGGCGCCGAGGATCGCGGGTCGCGGCGCGATGACGCGATCGGTGAGGATGCGGGCCGGCGTCGCGGTCTGGGTCTCGTCGTCGTAGATCTCCAGCGCGAACACGATTGCGCTGGAGGGATCTCGACGCAGGAGCCGGGTGGCGGTGGGCGTGCGCCGCGAGACGACCGGTTCGCCGGTCTCCGCATCGAGCCGCTTGGTCTCGATGAGCTTGGCGCGGTTCACCGCCCCGTACCGAGCAGTGTAGGCGGCGTAGGCGGCCGCGAGCTGCTCGCGCAGTTCGACCGACTCGTCGGTCTCCTCGTCGGTCGCGGCCTGCATGGCGAGCAGTCGGTGCGCGTCGTCGCGCATGCGCAGCAGCTGCGCGAACTCGACTGCCGCCGACTTCGGCACGGCGAACGGCACGAGGTCGTTGCCCTGGCGCTGCAGGAACGCACCGTCGTCGTGGACGACCGCGCCGTCCCAGGCCGGGAGGTCGCCGGCGTCGACCACGATCGGCGCAGCGGACGGCATCGGCTGCGGATCGTGCGCTCGGCCGGCGGCGAGCGCGGCCGCGGCGACCCTGTCGAGGCCGGCACTGATCGCGGTCGCGATGTCGCCAGCGGTCGTTCCCGGGTCGGCGGGCTGAACGACGGCTTCCGGGCCGAACCGGCCCGAGCGCGCCGTGAGGGTGCCGAGCATCCGCTCCGGGTGGTCGACGAAGTGCGAGTTGATGGTGAACGTCTCTCCGTCGACGTCGTGCTCGACGACTCGCGTCCATCCGTCGTCAGCGGCGGGCTCGTCGTCGTGGCGGCGGCGGAACACGAGCAGGTCGGTCTGCACGTCGGTGCCGGCGGTCTCCTTGTGCGCACCGACCGGCAGCCGGAGGGCGCCGAGGAGGTCGGCGCTGGCGGCCATGGTGCGGCGGGCGTGCGGGTTCTTCGCGTCGAGCGTCCAGCTGGAGGTGAGCACCGCGACGGTGCCCCCGGGCCGGGTGTTCGCGAGGGCCTTGACGATGAAGTGGTTGTGGATGGACAGCTTGCCGTCGGGGTTGTGGGTGCGGTCGTGGATGGCGAAGTCGCCGAAGGGCACGTTCCCGACGACGGCATCGACGCCGCCGGCGAGGCGAGTGTCGGCGAACGATTCGTTGCGGATCTCGGCGTGCGGGTGGAGGCGACGGCTGATTCGGGCGGTGGTCGGGTCGAGTTCGACGCCGATCATCTCCGCGGCTTCGGGCGCGCGGCCGATGAACGTTCCGAGCCCCGAGCCCGGCTCGAGCACACGGCCGCCGGCGAACCCGAGCCGTTCCAGGCCGCTCCAGATCGCGTCGACATATCGGGGGTCGGTGTAGTGCGCGTTGAGGATGGTGCGTCGGGCCTGCGCGTACGCCTGCTCTCCAAGGAGGTCGCGCAGTTCCTGCCGGGCCTCAGCCCACCCGGTGTTCGTCTCGTCGAACGCCTCGGGGACGGCGCCCCATCCGGTCCAGCGGGCGAGGACTTCCTGTTCGTGCGGTTCGGCTGGGCGCTGCTGCGCGTCGAGCTCGTCCGAGAGACGGATCGCCGCCATGTTCGCCGCGAAGCGGGCGCGCGCGCCCTGCGGTGCGGTCCAGTCCGCCGGAGCCCGGTACGGGGTTCCTACAGTTCGTGCCGGGCCTTGCGGTCCTCGAGCCAGAGGTGGAAGTGCTCCGTGATCCCCTTCAGGTGCTCCAGTTCCGCCAACTCCACCTGATACTCGTAGGTCGACAGCTCGTCGTTCCGGTACTTGACGCCCAGCTGGTCGATCATCCACTCCACGTCGTGGAGGTACGGGGTCTCCGCCCACCACAGATCCCGGAGCTCCTCCAGGTCGTCGATCTCCTCCTGCGGCAGCCAGACCAGCTCGCTCAGCGCGATCTCCTCCGCCTGCCTGCGTGCCGCGTTCAGCCGGCCGGTCTTCTCGAGCACCGTCTCCCCCGGCACGTCCGGCCCCGCGATCGACGGCCACATGTTCGCGATCTGCTGCTCCACCTGCTCCCCGAGGTCCGTGAAGAACGCTTCCGCGTCCTCCAGCTCCCGCACTCGTCCGGGCGCTACTCGGGTCCAGTGCTGCTGCGCTTGCCGGCCGTAGTGGTTCATCGTCTGCTCCTGTCTCGGGGTCGATCTCGATCAGTGTCGGGCTCGCCCCCGACACCTCGACCGGCTCATCGCGATACTCCGCGAGCCTCGCGTCAGCGAGGGCTTCTTCCATGCCGAAGATGTCGAGCATCGGCTGCATGGGGTCGTAGGTGGTGCGTCGGCGACGAGCCATCGTCGGGGCCTTGCCTTTCAGTCAACGTAGGTGAGGAAGTCGAATCGGCCGCCGCGAGCACTGGAAACCTGTGGATAGTGCGCGCGGCGGCCGCCTCTGGATGGTGGTTCAGCGCGTCGGGCCGGGTGCAGCAGGCCCGTTCGCGCCAGGGTCGACCGTCGGCGCCCAGGGGTCCGGTGCATCGGCCGCGGACGCTTCCGCATCCCGCATGAGCGCTTGCTGCCCTGCGCGGGCGTGCTCCTCGAAGCCGGCGACGAAGCGCCTCCATTCGGTCGGCGTCAACGTCAGCCGCAACCCGGTTTGCACCAGGTTCGAGAGGCCAGCGACAGGAGAACCCGGGTCGACGGACTCGGCGATGAGCCGTGCGCCGCGGCCGTTGCCGTGCCGAACGATCTGCGCGATCGCCGCCGGGCCGGCAACGGCGTCCCGAAACCGGGGCGGACTCGTGACCCATGCGGTGTGCAGCGCACCAGCAGTGCGTTCGTCATTGGCTGCCCGCGCGACGACCAGATTCTCGACGTGCTTGTTGCGCAGCACCATGGCGCACACCATGGCCGTGTCGTGCTCACGTGAATCGCTCGTACCGAGGGCGAGCCGGTCGAGTGCCCGCATCGCCGCGGTCGTCTGCTCGAGACCCGACATCCGTTCGACTTCGTCGAAGTCGGGCAGATGCTCCACGCCCCAGGACGGGGTCTTGTCGGGCACGAACCAGGCGTCATGGGCATCGATGTTCTCCGCGGCGTCGTTCCCTTCGAGCACGCGCTGGGCGCTCAGGTCGGGAACGGCGCCCAGGGGCGTCCAGCCCCCGCCCGAGCGTTGCAGTTCGCACTCGCCGTCGGCGACTGCGACGACCGCGCGCACATCCGGGGCGGAACCCGGGCGCCCGCCGCACAGCCGCTTCGCTCGCGCATTCGCGATGGCCGTGGCCCGCTCGGCCAGCTCGCGGCCGTTCTCGCCGAAGCCGAAGACCGCGAAACCGATCGCTCCCATGTTGACGAAGCCGGCCGTCGCCTCGCCGACGAGGTCGTCGAACTCCCGCTCATCCTCGCCCGGGATGTTGCAGATCACGGTCATCACCGTGCTCGATTCCATGCCGCCGAGCACGATGCTGCCGTCGGCCGGCCGATAGCGGAGCGTGCTGGCGAAGCCGGCCACCACCTCGGGGAGACTCATCGGGGTCAGCCGCTCACTCATCATCGGCCCCCTCGAACTCGCGAACACTGCTCAGGTCCATGCGCACTTCGCAGAGCGCCATACCCTGCAGGCGCAAGATCCGGTCGATCGCTGCGAACCGCCGCTCGGCCTCGAAGATCGCCGGCGACTGCTCCCGGCGCTCGCTCTCTCCATGTCTGCTCATCGGCCGACCTCCATGTCCGAGGAACTGCCGGCGCTACAACTGCAACGGTGCGTGGCATCGAGCAGCTCTTCAAGCGTCATCGGTGCCATGCCGGCGTCCCTCCGTGGATGGTGGGTGCCGGTCCACCGGCGCCGGAATCCGCCGTGGCCGGGAAGTGGTCACGGCTGCGCGAGAAAGGGTCGTCGATGACCGCCTTCTGCAGCTCGCTGTGGAGGTCCGGGCGGTCTCCCGACCAGTGGGCCGGCACCCGTTCGCTGCGGAGTTCGCGAGGAACGAGCATGACGGGTGCCTGTCGGTATCCCAGGGCCTTGACCTGCTCGGCGACGGCGGTGTGCTCGGCGGCGGTGATGTCGACGACCTCGAACGGGATGCCGCGGCCACGCAGGTCGGCCGCCGCGAACCGGCATTGGTGGCAGGTAGGCGTGGTGACGAGCATGACTCGAGCGCTCATCGACCGATTCCGTTCTGCTGCTCAGCGGCCGTCCACTGGGCGCGCGCCTGATCGGCCAGCGGCGCGCTCGAATCGGAGATGGGGTCGTGGGTGAGGTTACCGACGAACGCGGCAGGTGATTTCAGCATGGCGAGTGATTCCTTTCTCACTCGCCAGTTCGGTGCCGACGGCCATCGGGGACGGGCGGGGAACGGGACTGTGACCCTCGACTCGGGGGCGCGATCCCGTGCGTATGCGCCGCCAGGCGTGCACTCAGGCGGTCGCGATCAGGGCGGCGGCGAACAAGATGCCGCCGACGATGCAGGCTGCGCCGAGCGCGAGGAGGAAGCACGCTCCGGTTCGCACGCCGGCGATGAAGATGGCGATGCCAGAGCCCACCGTCGCAACGAGGGTGAACGTGATGAAGCCGATCTTCATCGTGATGTCGGCGATGAGGTCCATGTCCATGTTGCTTGCTCCTTCCGTGCGCACCCCGGCGGGGGCGTCAGAGGCAGTCTGGCCTCCGCCGGCGCCCTGCTCGCGCGCTGCGCGAGAAACCTGTGGAAACTCGTCTGCTCACAGGTCGAGGGGGCCGCGTTCGGCAACCTCTCGGGCATCTACCTCCAGCCACGAGTTCCAGTCGTCGACGTCGGTCGCCGCGCGAGGCGGCGCGGGAATATGCCCGCTCTGGCACTCGCCGCGGTAGTGCAGCGTCTCGATCCGTTGCCGCACGAGAGCGGCCCGCTCGTGCCAACCGATCGGGCCGAGGCCCTGGTCGCCGTCGCTGAAGCTCGCGACACGTGCGCTCATCAACGCAGTGAGCTCCTCGACGACGGCGGGATGCCGAGGCCAGCAAGCGGGGATGACCAAGTCGGGAATGCGGTAGCGCTGTACGAACCAGTCGACGAAGCGGCGCAGTCGCTCCCAGACCTCACCTCGTTCCTCCCCGCCGAGCTCCTCCCATCGGATCGCGCCGTTGTCGGTGACCGCCGCGGCGCGGTCACCGACGTCAAGACCGGCTGGCAGTTCGATTGGCTTGGCGAACTCGTCGAGCCAGTCGCCGAGCTCGTCGCGTTCCTCGGGTTGTGTCTGCTCGGTCATGTGCGGTCTCCTTCGATCTCGGCGTTGAGCAGATCGATGAGGCGTCGGCGAACGACGCGGATCGCTCGGCGCGTGGCCTCTTGCCGGGAGACCAGCGAGCGCAGCGCCTGGTCAGCGTCGATGACGCGGTGCACCTGCTCGTGGCACAAGGGGTGCATGGGGATGAGGTCGGCGTCGGCTTCACCGGCGACCCATGTTCCGTCGGGTCGTTGGCTCACCCCCCGGTAGGAGACGTGGTGCAGTTCGAGCGCGCGCTTCGGGTTCTCCTCGGGCCGACCGCACACCGCGCACCTGCGCCGTTCGTCGCCGGCCCCGGCGAAGTAGCGGTCGCGGCGGGCAAACCACGCCCGGGATCGGAGATAGCCGGTGCGGTAGGCGTTGCCAGCCGGCGTCTTGCGTGCATTGCTCATCTGGTGGTGCTCGTTCAGTTCGGGGCGACGGTGCTGGTGGTCGGCAGGATGAAGCCCTGCTCCTGCAGCCGCTCGGTGGCGGCCTTCGCCACCTTGATGGCTTCGGCGTCGGGACGGTCGATCCAGCCCGGCATGTCGAGCAGCACGCCCCGCCGGTTCTTGTAGGCGAGCAACCCGATGCCCTCGGGCAGTCTGCGCAGCTCATCGACGCTGATCACCGGGCGGCGCTCCAGCGATTCGTTGAAGCTCGTCGTCATGCCCCATCCGGTCGTCTTCGAGGTCTGACGGGTCTTGCGGTCACCGAGCATCGCTTCGACGTCGCGGAGGTGGCCGACGTTCGACGCACCGCCCAGCAGTATCTTCGCGATCGACGAGGACCAGATCGTCTCTGCCTCGGCCGCGGACCACGCGGTCTCGGCCTGCGAGAGCGCCTGCAGCACGAC
>JAAYAS010000101.1 GCA_012719255.1 Microbacteriaceae bacterium
CATGGTCGCCAGCGAGATGCTCGGCTCGTCAGCAGGAATGGGGTTCTTCATCCTGCAGGCACAGCGTCAGTTCTCGCTGCCCGAAATGTGGTCGGGCATGCTGCTGCTCGGCATCATCGGCTACTTGCTCAACATCATCCTGCTCGTCGTCGAGCACTACGTCCTGTCGTGGCACCGGTTGTCACGTGCATGAACGAGGAAGTGACTGCCACCATGAACACCACCACGGCGACCGATATCCCACAGCTCGAGGTCATCGGACTCGGTAAATCGTACGGAGACAAAGAGGTCCTCCGCGACCTCGCCTTCAAGGCCGATCGCGGTGAATTCGTCTGCATCGTCGGCCCCTCCGGTACCGGCAAGACAACGCTGCTGCGTTGCCTCGCGCACCTCATCGAACCGACCTCGGGCGAAGTACGCGTCGACGGTCGCGTCGTGACGGAGCCGCCGGCCGAAGTGTCCGTCGTCTTCCAGGACTACAGCCGTTCGCTGATGCCCTGGATGCGCGTCGACGCCAATATCGCGCTGCCGCTGCGACGCTATCGACTCGATCGAGCCGAGCGTGACGCACGGGTCGCCGAGGCGCTCGAGCAGGTCGGCCTTGCCGGCAACGGCCGTCTCTACCCGTGGGAGATGTCGGGCGGCATGCAGCAGCGCGCCGCGATCGCGCGCTCACTCGCCTACCGCCCCGAGGTGCTCATCATGGACGAGCCGTTCGCGTCGGTCGATGCGCAGACGCGCGCCGATCTCGAGGACCTCATGCTCTCGATCCGCGACCGGCTCGGCGTCACGATCGTCCTCGTCACCCACGACATCGACGAGGCCGTCTATCTGGCCGATCAGGTGGTCGTGCTCTCCGGGCGACCCGCCTCGGTCGCCGCCACGATCCCGGTGCCGCTCGGCCCGGATCGCGACCAGCTCACCACCAAGGCACGGCCCGACTATCTCGAGTTGCGCGAGCGAATCCACAAGATGATCATGCGCGCGAGTGCGGGCAGCAGGGCCGCGAACTGACGCGCTCGCGGCACGAGCAAGGGGGCGGGCACCGATCCAGGTGCCCGCCCCCTTGTGCCATCGTCAGGGATCAGGCGATGACGGTCGGCGTCCCGACCATCACATCCGAGGTGGCTGCGTGGCTGAACGCCGCCGCGTCGGGGGCGACGACGTCTCGGTAGTGCTCGCTCGCGACTTCAGCGGCGAGCGCGTCGGCCGAAGCGAACACGATCGTGCCGACGCCGTCATAGCGGTCGGCGCTGAATCGCGACGGCGGTGCCAGCGGAGCGGTCGTGAACTCGAGGCTGGCGATGCGTGCCGTCGACTCCTCACCTGCGAGCGCGAGGTCGGCGTGCCGCGCGTACGCGGTCGCGAACTCGTCCTTCCGCAGTGAACGCACGGCGGTGGTGAGCGCGATGAGCTGCACGGCGCCCTCCGGGTACGGCTCCTCCGCCTCCCAGCGCCGACCCGGCTCGCCGGCGATGGCATGCGGCAACGCTGCGAGCAGCCGCATCCGTGGCGCGAGCCACTCGTACTCGAAGGCACGCGACACGACCCAGTCGGCGGCATCGTTCTTACGTGCCCACCAGGTCTCGATCGCGGCGTCGAACGGCGATTCGTCGGCCGGGTCCACCGCGGCGAGACCGGTCGTGACGACGCTGCGCAACAGCCCGGCGGCGGCGATCGGGGCGGTGCGCTCGAGTTCGAGCAACTTCGCGGCGAAGTCGTGGCGGTCGCG
>JAAYAS010000102.1 GCA_012719255.1 Microbacteriaceae bacterium
CGAGCCGCTCCCAGGGGTCCTCGCCGAGGAAGCGCAGCGCGACGTCGTAGGTGGCGCCGCCCCACGCCTCCACCGACAGCAGCTGCGGGGTGAGCTTCGCGAGGTAGGGCGCGGCCTCGGTGAGGTCGCGCGTGCGCACGCGGGTGGCGAGCAGCGACTGGTGGGCGTCGCGGAAGGTCGTGTCGGTGACGAGCAGCTCGGTCGCGGCGCGCACCTCGGCCGCCCAGGCGGTCGGGCCGAGCTGCAGCAGCCGGTCGCGCTGACCGTGGGCCGGCTCGCCGTCGGGCAGCGGGGGCAGCTTGGTGCGCGGCTCGACGCCGGTCGGGCGCTCGCCGTGCGGCTGGTTCACGGTGACGTCGGCGAGCCAGTTGAGGATCTTCGTGCCGCGGTCGCCGGGCTTGCGGTACCGCATGAGCTCGGGCCGCTCCTCGATGAAGCCGGTCGAGAGATCGCCGGCGAGGAACGCCTCGTCGCCGAGCACGGCCTGCAGGAACGGCAGGTTCGTCGCGATACCGCGGATGCGGAACTCGGCGATCGCGCGCCGCGAGCGGAGCACGGCGGTCTCGAAGTCGCGGCCGTAGGCGATGAGCTTGAGCAGCAGCGAGTCGAAGTGCGGCAGCACCTCGGCGCCGGTCGAGATGGTGCCGCCGTCGATGCGGATGCCGGCGCCGCCGGCCGAGCGGTACGCGGTGATGGTGCCCGAGTCGGGGCGGAAGTCCTGGGCCGGGTCCTCGGTGGTGATGCGGCACTGGATCGCGGTGCCGCGCATCTCGATGCGGTCCTGCTCGAGGCCGAGGTCGGCGATGGTCTCGCCCGCGGCGATGCGGATCTGCGACTGCACGAGGTCGACGTCGGTGATCTCCTCGGTGATCGTGTGCTCGACCTGGATGCGGGGGTTCATCTCGAGGAACACGTGCTCGCCGGCGCGCTCGCCGGCGGTGTCGACGAGGAACTCGACGGTGCCGGCGTTGCGGTAGCCGATCGAGCGGGCGAACTTCACGGCGTCGGCGTGGAGCGCCGCGCGGATCGAGTCGTCGAGGTCGGGGGCGGGCGCGATCTCGACGACCTTCTGGTGGCGGCGCTGCACCGAGCAGTCGCGCTCGTAGAGGTGCACCGTCTCGCCGTTCGCGTCGGCGAGCACCTGTACCTCGATGTGCCGGGGCCGCTGCACGCACTGCTCGATGAACATCGTGTCGTCGCCGAAGGCGGCCTTCGCCTCCTTCATCGCCGACTCGAGCGCGCCGCGCAGCTGCTCGCGGTCGTCGACCCGGCGCATCCCGCGGCCGCCGCCGCCGGCGACGGCCTTCGCGAACACCGGGTAGCCGATCTCGTCGGCGGCGGCGATGAGCTCGTCGAGGTCGGTGGAGGGGGCCGACGAGCGCAGCACGGGCACGCCGGCCTTGATCGCCTGCTCCTTCGCGTGCACCTTGTTGCCGGCGTTCTCGAGCACCTCGGCGGTGGGGCCGATGAACGCGATGCCGTGCTCGTCGCAGGCGCGGGCGAGGCCCGCGTTCTCCGAGAGGAAGCCGTAGCCGGGGTAGATCGCGTCGGCGCCGGCGTGCTTCGCGACGCGGATGATCTCGTCGATGTCGAGGTAGGCCGCCACCGGCGAGCCGGGCTCGCCGATCTGGTAGGCCTCGTCGGCCTTGAGGCGGTGGAGCGAGTTGCGATCCTCGAACGGGTAGACCGCGACGGTGCGGGCTCCGAGTTCGACGGCGGCGCGGAAGCCGCGAATCGCGATCTCCCCCCGGTTGGCGACGAGAATCTTGCGGAACACACCTGCCCCTTTCGGCATCGGGTCGTGCGACCGCGGTCGCGGTCGCCGCGCTCGACCGGTGATCAGCGTATTCGTCGTCGTTGAACGATCGCCGTCCGGTCGTCCGCGCGCATCGGGATGCGATGCGCCCGGAGGCGGTCCGCGCGGGCGCCGGAGCGGGCGCGGGGCCTGCCCCCACAGTGGCAGTGCGCGGGTGCGCCCGACAAGTGCCGATCCGGACCAAGATTTCCGGGATTCGTTGCCCCGGTGGACAATCCGCTCACCCGCTCGCGCGCTTCGGGCGCGCGAGTGCGCAATCCGGCAGCTCGTGCGGTCGCCTCGTCGCGACCGGGATGCCGGCGGGTCGCCGCCCCGCGGGGGCGGCGCGGTCCGGGCGGACCGTCAGCTCGCGCGGGTCTTGCGGCGCGCGGCGAGCTCGTCGTGCGGGTCGGCCTCGTCGACGTCGAACTCGACGAGGTCGCCCTCGACGTCGCGGAGCACCTGGCCGACGAAGATGCCGAACACGCCCTGGCCGCGCTGCACGAGGTCGATGACCTCGTCGTTCGAGGTGCAGAGGTAGACGCTCGCGCCGTCGCTCATCAGCGTGGTCTGCGCGAGGTCGGTGATGCCGGCGCTGTGGAGCTGGTCGACGGCGACGCGGATCTGCTGCAGCGAGATGCCGGTCTCGAGCAGGCGCTTCACGAGCTTGAGCACGAGCACGTCGCGGAACGAGTAGAGGCGCTGCGAGCCCGAGCCGCTGGCGGTGCGGATCGAGGGGACGACGAGGTCGGTGCGCGCCCAGTAGTCGAGCTGGCGGTAGGTGATGCCGGCGACGCGGGCGGCGACGGCGCCGCGGTAGCCGACGTTCGGGTCGAGATCGGGCAGACCGTCGGTGAACAGCAGCTCGGCGACGGGCTCCTGCCCGGTCGCGTCGTTCTCTGCGCTCATAGTCGTCGTCACCTTTCTTCGCGGATCGCGGATGCTCCGACGCTATCCCGGCGCGCGGGCCGGGATGCGGCGGCGCGCGGGCGGTGCGCAGGGGCATCCGTGCTCGCCTCGGCCCAGTCTAGGCGAGACGGCGCCGTGATTCGAGGGGCGAATCACAACGCTGTGATCGTGGCACGGCGCGGCGACGTCGCGGGGCGGCGCGCCGGAGCATTCAGGTTCAACTTGAGGTTGAGACCCAATCGTGATCAGCGGCGGTCGCGGAGGCCCTGGCGCACGAGCGCCCGGCGCACGCGCTCGAGCTGCTCGGCGAGCTGCCGGGCCTGCGCGTCGGCCCGCTGCTTCGCGGCGGCGTCGCCGCGGCGGGCGAACGGGCTCACCGCCTGCTCGATGAGCCCGAGCTCGTGCTGGGCGGCCGTGCGGAAGGCGCGGAGGTGGCGCGGACCGATGCCGCGCGGCTCGAGCTCGACAAGCGCCGCGAGCAGCGCGAGGTCATCCTCCTCGTAGCGGTGCGCGCGCGGCAGCAGCCCCGCCGAGCAGGCCTGCTCGAGCAGCTCCCGCGAGGCGCCCGAGCGGCGCAGCAGCTCGTCGCGGGTGAGGTCGACGCCGCTCGGCAGCATGCTCGGCGCCGGGGCGGCCGGCGCGGGGGCGGCCGCGACCGGCGCGCCCGGGGTCGCCGGGCGCTCGCCGCGGTCGAGCGCGTCGAGGTGCTCGCCGATCACCTTGAGCGGCAGGTAGTGGTCGCGCTGCAGCTCGAGGATCGTGCGGATGCGGTCGACGTCGGCGTCGGAGAACTTGCGGTACCCGGAGGGCGTGCGGGCGGGATGCAGCAGGCCCTGCTCCTCGAGGAAGCGGAGCTTCGAGGGGGCGAGCTCGGGGAACTCGCCGCCGAGGCGCTGCAGCACCTGGCCGATCGACAGCTTGGGCACCGCCCCCGATGCTGCGCGGGCGGCGTTCGAGCGGGGCATGGGGCTACTGCCCCGCCGTCTGCGTCGCCCCGACGTCGAGCGGCGAGGCGTAGAAGGTGAGCCGGTACTTGCCGATCTGCACCTCGCCGCCGTTCGAGAGCGCCACCTGGTTGACGCGCTCGCCGTTGTAGTAGGTGCCGTTGAGCGAGCCGAGGTCGCGCATCTGGAAGGCGCGGCCCGAGCGGGTGAACTCGGCGTGGCGGCGCGAGACCGTGACGTCGTCGAGGAAGATCTCGGCGTTCGGATGGCGGCCCGCGATCTGCAGATCGGTGTCGAGCAGGTAGCGGGCGCCGACGTTGTTGCCGCGGCGCACGATGAGCAGCGCCGAGCCCGAGGGCAGCGCGCTGATCGAGTCCATCTCCTCCTTGGAGACGCCGCCGGCGATGAGGGCGGCGAGCTGCGCGCTGAAGTCGCCGGTGAACGACATCGTCGACGACGCGTCGCCCTGCGGGTCGCCCCCGGGCACGCCGTCGTTCGGATGACGACCGTCGTTCTGCACCATGTCTTCCTCCTGCTCGGCCAAGATCGCCCACCCTATCCCAGCGCGTGCTCGGGCACGAGTCCCCTGGGAATGCGGACCGGGGCGGGACGATTGCCCATTGTCGCGGGTCAGCCTGTGACGCGACTGCGTCCGTCCATGCTAGCGAGCGGCGGCGGTTCGTACCGGCGGTCGGCGCGTCGCGGACTACACTCCCCCGTCATGCCGAACCGCCACGACCGCGACGACCGCTACGACGGCGACCCGATCGCCCGGATGCGCGAGCAGCGCCGCCCGACCGCGCCGCGCCGCGTCCGGGCCCGCGGCGGGCTCTGGCTCGAGGACCCGGCGACGTTCTTCTACGGCCGGCTCGTCGCCGCCGACCGCGAGACGATCACCCTCGAGGACGCCGACGGCGGTCGCCGCGCCTTCCCGCGCACGAGCACCTTCCTCGACGACGACGGCCCCGTGGAGCTCGTGTTCGGCCGCACCGGCCCGCAGCCGCGGGCGCGCAGCGCCTCGGGCTCGTTCCTCGTGGCGGATGCGCCGGCCCGGGTCGCCCGCGCCGGGCGCATCTTCGTCGAGGGCCGGCACGACGCCGAGCTCGTCGAGAAGGTGTGGGGCCAAGACCTGCGCGTCGAGGGGGTCGCCGTGCTCTACCTCGAGGGCGCCGACCGGCTCGACGAGGAGCTCGCGGAGTTCGCGCCGACCGGACGGCGGCGGGCGGGCGTGCTGCTCGACCACCTCGTGCCCGGCTCGAAGGAGTCGCGCATCGCGGCCGCGACGGTGGGGGCGTTCGGCGCCGAGTGCGTGCGCATCGTCGGCCATCCCTACGTCGACGTCTGGCAGGCGGTGCGCCCCGAGCGGCTCGGCCTGCGCGAGTGGCCGGTGATCCCCCGCGGCCGGTCGTGGAAGCACGGCATCTGCGAGGCGCTCGGCTGGCCCCACGACGAGCAGGCCGACATCGCGAACGCCTGGCGCCGCCTCCTCGATCGGGTGCGCGACTGGCGCGATCTCGAGCCGTCGATGATCGGCCGCGTCGAGGAGCTCATCGACTTCGTCACCGAGCCCGACGCCGAGCGCTGACGCCGAGCGGCCGCGCGAGTACGCTGGAGGGGCCCGGCCGACCGGCGGCCGCCGCCCGGAGGAGAGGACGCGTGCGCGCACCGCTCGCCTGGCTCCTGCTCGGGGCCGTGTCGCTCGTCGTGATCGTCGGCCTCGCCGTGAACGCGGCGCTCGCCGCCGGCACCGACCGGCTCGGCGACCCCATCGACATCTCGCACGCCACCGAGCGCGCGACGCCGACCGCGCCCGCGCCGACCCCGACGCCCGATGCGCCGAGCACCGGCGCTCCCCCGCTCGACCCCGGCACCACCGGCCGGCAGGACCCCGCGCCCGCGCCCGTCGCGCCGGAGGCGCCCGCCCCCGCGCCCGATTGGGACGACGACTCGGACGACGACGACTGGGACGACGACGACTGGGACGACGACGACTGGGACGATGACGAGTGGGATGACGACGACGAGTGGGACGACGACTGAGCCGTCGCCGCCGAGGCCCGCGGCCCGCCGGCGTCAGCCGAGCCGGTAGCCGACGCCGCGCACCGTCTCGATGCGCTCGGCGCCGAGCTTGCGGCGCAGGTAGCGCACGTACACGTCGACGACGTTCGAGCCCGGGTCGAAGTCGTAGCCCCACACCCGCGAGAGCAGCTGCTCGCGGGTGAGCACCTGCCCGGCGTGCTCGAGCAGCTCCTGCGCGAGCGAGAACTCGCGCGCCGACAGCTCGACCGGCTCGCCGTGCAGCTCGACCCGCCGCGAGCGCAGGTCGAGGCGCAGGCCGTCGTGCTCGAGCACGGTCGCCGGCGCCGCGGCGGCGGCCGGCGCCGGGGCGGCCGCGCGCAGCCGCAGCCGGATGCGCGCGAGCAGCTCCTCGAATCGGAACGGCTTCGCCATGTAGTCGTCGGCGCCGGTCTCGAGCCCGTGCACCGTGTCGGTCACCGACGAGCGCGCGGTGAGCACGATCACCGGCACCTGCGAGCCCGAGCCGCGCAACCGGTCGAGCACCTCGAAGCCGTCGATGTCGGGGAGGCCGATGTCGAGCACGACGAGGTCGAACTCGCCGCTGAGGGCGAGGTCGACGCCCTCGGCGCCGGTGCCGACCGCGGTGGTCGCGTAGCCGGCCGCCCGCAGGCCCTTGGTGACGAAGGCGCGGATGCGCTCCTCGTCCTCGATGATCAGGATGCTGGTCATGCGCCGGTCCCTCCGTCGTCGCTCGGCCCGTCGCCTCGATCCTGCCGCACGCCGGCGCCCGGTGCGGCGGCGCCGGGCGGCGGCAGCGGCGGCAGCGCGGGCTCGAGCGGGAGCACGAGCTCGAATCGGCTGCCCTCGCCGACGCGGCTGTCGACGCGCGCGGCGCCGCCGTGGCCCCGGGCGATCGCCGCGACGATCGACAGGCCGATGCCGAGGCCCATGCCGATGAGCGGGGCGTTCGAGCCGCCCGGGGCGCGCATCCCCGAGGCCTGCTCGAAGCGCTCGAAGATGCGCCGGCGCGCGTCCTCGGGGATGCCGGTGCCCTCGTCGCGCACCCAGAGGCGCACCTCGCCGCGCCCGCGGTCGACGCGGCCGCCGAGGCCGATCGTCGAGCCCGGCTCCGAGTGGGTCACGGCGTTGCCGATGAGCTGCAGCAGCGCCTGCGTGATGCGCTGCGGGTCGAGCCGCACGGCGGCCTCGGGCCGGGCCTCGAGGCGCCAGTCGCGATCGCCGAGGGTGGCGGCCTTGAGCAGCACCGTGTCGAGCAGCTCGCCGAGGTCGACGTCGCGGCGGCGCACGAAGTCGGGCCGCGAGGCCTTCGCGATGATGATGAGGTCCTCGACGAGCCGGCCCATCCGCTCGAGCTCGTCGAGCACGAGCTCGCGGGTCTCGGCGATGTCGGCGGGGTCGTCGGCGTCCATGAGCTCGAGATGGCCCTGCACGATGGTGAGCGGCGTGCGCAGCTCGTGGCCGACGTCGTCGAGCAGCTCCCGCTGGCCGTCGAAGGCCTGCTCGAGCCGGTCGAGCATGCCGTTCAGCGTGCCGATGAGCGCGGCGAGGTCGTCGTCGCCCTCGACCGGGATGCGCCGCGAGAGGTCGCGGCCGGTGATCTCGTCGGCCGTGCGGCGGGCGACCGCGAGCGGCCGGAGGATGCGGCCGAGCGCGATCCAGGTGATGAGCGCGGCGCCGGCGAGCACGCCGATGCCGATGACGAAGCGCCACAGGTGCTGGGCGGCGAGCTCGGCGTGCGCGGTCGACTCGTCGAAGGCGACGACGAGCGCGCCGCGGTCGACGTCGCTCGAGGCGACGGGGAGGACGAGCAGCCGGTACTCGCGCATCGAGGTGCGCACCGTCTCGCGGAAGGCGCCGTCGGCCTCGATCGAGCGCTCGATCGCGATGGCGACGAGCTCGGGGTCGTCCTCGAGGCGCAACGCGACCGACTCGGGGGCGAGCCAGCGCACCTTCGTGCCGAGGATGCCGAGGAAGCCCTCGTCGGGGGCGCCGACCGAGCGCTGCAGCGCGATCCGCAGCAGCGCGTCGACGTTCGCGAACGGCTCGCCGGTCGCCGGGTCGACGCCGTTCTCGGCGAGCTCGACGACCTCGGCGTAGGTGCGCGAGAGCGACTCGTTCACCTGGTCGGCGTGCCGCTGCCGGTCGACGACGTAGTCGAGGATGCCGGTGACCGTGAGCGTCAGCGCCGTGAGCACGACGAGCGCGACGAGCACGCGCGAGCGCACCGAGCGCACGGCGCGGTTCGCGGCGGCGCGCAGGCGCGCCCAGCGGGTGGGCGCGGCGTCGGGCTGGTGGTCGGGCACACCTCCACGCTACCGGCGGGGCGGACCCGCCGCGGTGCGCCTCGACCGTCGCAGGCGTACCGTGGAGGCATGACCGGACGATTCCCCCACGCCGCGCGCCTGCTCATCCCCGGCATCTGGCTCGGCATGATCATCGCGATCGACCTCATCGAGGCGCCGCTGAAGTTCCAGGCCCCCGGCATCACGATCCCGCTCGGGCTCGGCATCGGCCGGCTCGTGTTCACGGCGATGAACGCCGTCGAGGCGGTGCTGCTCGTCGTGCTCGCGATCGCCCTGCGGCGCTCGACGACCGACCGCGTCGAGCGGCTGCTCGCCGGCGGCATCGCCGCGATCGTCGTGGTGAAGCTCGCGGTGCTGCGGCCGATGCTCGCCGCGCGCACCGACGCGGTGATCGCCGGCCTCGACGACGGCGGCTCGATGACGCACTACTTCTACATCGCCGCCGACGGCGTGCTCGCGGTGCTGCTCGTGTGGTTCGTCGCCCGGCAGCTGCGCCGCTGCCTGCCCGGCCGCGGCGACGCGGAGGCGGGCGGCGCGGCGATGCCCCCCGGCGAGCGCGTCGGAGGCGGCCGATAGCCTGCGCGCATGCGCATCCTGCACACCTCCGACTGGCATCTCGGCCGCACCTTCCACGGCGAGCGCGTGCTCGACGCCCTGCGGGGCGTGCTCGACGCGCTCGTCGCAGCGGTGCGCGAGCACGGCGTCGACGTCGTCGTCGTCGCCGGCGACGTCTTCGACTCGACGACGCCCGCCGCCGACGCCTTCGCGGCGCTCGACGACGCGCTCGTCGCGCTCGCCGAGGCCGGCGCGCGGGTGGTGGTGACGAGCGGCAACCACGACTCGGCGGCGCGGCTGCGCTTCCAGTCGCGGTTCGCGCGGCTCGGCGGCGTGCACGTGCTCGCCGACCACGAGCGGCCCGAGTCGTGGGTCGACCTCGACGACGCGCACGGCCCGGTGCGCTTCCACGGCATCCCCTACCTCGAGCCGGCGCTCGTGCGCCGCTTCGAGGGCGCCGCCGAGGTGCGCAGCCAGCGCGACGCGATCGCCTGGGCGATGGGCCGCATCCGGGCGGTCGAGGGGCCGCCGGCGCGCAGCGTCGTGGTCGCCCACTGCTTCGCGGCGGGCGTGCCCGATGCGGCGATGGCCGACGACCTCGAGCGCGATCTCACCGCCGGCGGGCTCGACGTCGTGCCGATCGAACTGTTCGACGGCGCCGACTACGTCGCCCTCGGCCACATCCACGGCCGGGCGGCGCTCGCCGAGCGGGTGCGCTACAGCGGCGCGCCGCTGCACTACTCGTTCGCCGAGGCCGGGCATCCGCGCGGCGCCTGGCTCGTCGATCTCGACGCCGACGGCTTCGCCGGGGCGCAGTGGCTCGAGCTGCCGGTGCCGCGGCCGCTGCGGGTGCTCGAGGGGCGGCTCGACGAGCTGCTCGCCGATCCGGGGCTCGCCGACGCGACCGGTGCGTGGGTGTCGGCGCGGCTCACCGACACCGACCGGCCGCTCGACGCGATGCGGCGGCTGCGCTCGCGCTTCCCGCACGCGCTCCACCTCGAGTTCGCGCCGATCGACGCGCCGAGGGTCGCCGACTACCGCGCCCGGCTCGCGGCCGCCGTGACGCCCGAGCAGCGAGTCGACGCCTTCCTCGAGCTCGTGCGCGACGGCGACGGCCTGCGCCCGCTCGAGCGCGAGGCGCTCGGCGAGGCGCTCGACGCGCTCGTCGCCGAGGAGGCGGGCCGATGAGGATGCGGCGGCTCGAGCTCGCGGGATTCGGCCCGTTCCGCGAGCGGCAGACGGTCGACTTCGCCGACTTCGAGGACGAGGGGCTCTTCCTCATCGGCGGCCGCACCGGCGCCGGCAAGTCGAGCGTGCTCGACGCGATCGCCTACGCCCTCTACGGCCGCGCGCCCCGCTACGGCGGCGTGGCGAACCCCGAGGTGCGCAGCGCCTTCTGCGCCGACGACGAGCTCACCGAGGTGGTGCTCGAGTTCGAGCACGGCGGCGCCGAGTACCGCGTCCGGCGCACGCACGACCGCCGGGTGGCGAAGAAGTCGGGCCCCGGCACCCGCACCGTGCGCGGCGGCGAGGAGCTCGCGGTGCGCGAGACCGGCGCCGACGGCGCCCCGGTGTGGCGCGCGCTCGCGACGCAGCGGCGCGACATCGGCCGGCGGCTCCACGAGATCTTCCCGCTCAGCGCCGACGAGTTCCTGCAGGTCGTGCTGCTCGCGCAGAACGAGTTCCAGCGCTTCCTGCGGGCGGCGTCGGCCGAGCGGCAGCGGGTGCTGCGCAAGCTGTTCCGCACCGCCCGCTTCGCCGAGCTCGGCGACCTGGTGCAGGAGCGGGCGAAGCGCAGCGCGGCCGAGCTCGACGCCGCGCAGGAGCGCGTCGAGCGCGCCCTCGCCGAGCTCGAGCGGCTGCTCGCCGAGCTCGTGCCACCCGTCGACGGCGCGGCCGACGACGACGCCCATGCCGCTCCCGACGACTCCGCCGCCGACGCGGAGGGCGCGGTCGACGACGTCGGCGTCCCGCCGGCCGAGCGCATCGACGGGCTCGTCGCGCGCATCGACGCGGTGCTCGCCGAGCGGTCCGCCGCCCTCGAGACCGCGCGCACCGACGCGGGAACGGCCGCGGCCGCGCTCGCCTCGGCCGAGCGCACCGCCGAGCGGCAGGACCGGCGCGACCGCGCCGCCGCCGAGCTCGCGGCCCTCGACGCGGCCGCCGACGCGCTGCGCCGCGAGGTGCTCGACGTGCTCGAGCGCGGCCGCCGCGCGGCGCCCCTGGTCCCCCGGTTCGAGGCCGAGACCGCGGCCGTCGCGGCGCTCGACGAGGCCGAGCGCGCGCTCATCGGCGCGCGCGACCGGCTCGGCGCCCTCGAGGCCGGCGCCGTCGCGACGGATGCGGCCGCCGACGGCACCGCCGCCGGGGACCCCGGTGCGGCCGTGCTCGACGCGCGGCTCGCCGAGTGGCGCGACCTGCGCGGCACGCTGCGGGCCGCTGGCGATCTCGACGCCCGCCTCGCCGAGGCGCGGGCCGCCCGCGCCGAGGCCGAGCGCGCGCTCGCAGAGCTCGCGCAGGGCGAGACCGCGGGCGCGAACGCGGCGAGCGCGGCGCTGGAGCCGCTGCGCGAGGCCGCGGCGCGC
>JAAYAS010000103.1 GCA_012719255.1 Microbacteriaceae bacterium
GAAGCCGAGCGCGACGATGCCGGTGCGCCGCAGCCGGCCGGCGTACGCGGCGGCGGCGGCCTCGTCGAACTCGCCGGCGCGCAGGTGCGAGCCGTCGGTGAGCAGCAGCTGCCCGGCCTGCAGCCATGGCGTCGGGTCGAGGAGGTCGGAGGCGTGCGCCCAGGCGATCTCGGCCTCGACGGCCGGGGTGCCGGCGCCGCCGGCGGCGGGGTGGAAGCGCAGACCGAGACCGGCCTGCTCGACGAGATCGCGGACCGTCACGGGCATGCCCCGAGCCTACCTGCCGAGTCGTCGATTCCGGCCGGCCGATGGCGACGGAATGGCACTCGCCCGTCGAGCCGGCGACCAGCAGGATCGTGGAGGATCGCACTCACCCGCGGGTCCCCCATCCCATCACCCGTCCCGCCGCCACCGCCGCCGCCGGGACCGCCCCCGTAAGGAGTCACCGCCATGGCCGAACTCAGCAACGCCGACGTCGTCGCCGCCGACACCGCGCACGTCTTCCACTCGTGGTCGGCGCAGGCGAAGCTCGACCCGATCGCGATCCGCACCGGGCAGGGCGCGACCGTCGTCGACTACGACGGCCGCGAGCTCATCGACCTCTCGAGCCAGCTCGTCTTCGCGAACATGGGCTACCAGCACCCCCGCATCCTCGAGGCGATGCGCGAGCAGCTCGAGACGCTGCCGACGATCGCCCCCGCCACCGTCAACGACACCCGCGCCCGCGCGGCCGAGCTCATCCTCGAGGTCGCGCCCGACGGCTACGACAAGGTGTTCTTCACGAACGGCGGCGCGGATGCGAACGAGAACGCGATCCGCATGGCGCGCCTCTACACCGGCCGCGACAAGGTGATCTCGCGCTACCGCTCGTACCACGGCAACACCGGCGCGGCGATCGTCGCGACCGGCGACTGGCGGCGCATGCCGAACGAGTACTCGCGCGGCCACGTGCACGTGTTCGGCCCCTACCTCTACCGCACCGAGTTCTGGGCCGAGACCGAGGAGCAGGAGTGCGAGCGCGCCCTGCAGCACCTCCGCCGCGTCGTGCAGGTCGAGGGCCCCGACACGATCGCCGCGATCCTCCTCGAGGGCGTGCCCGGCACCGCCGGCATCATGGTGCCGCCGCCCGGCTACCTCCGCGGCGTGCGCGAGATCTGCGACGAGCACGGCATCGTGCTCATCATCGACGAGGTGATGAGCGGCTTCGGCCGCACCGGCGAGTGGTTCGCGCACACCGTCCACGACGTGCGCGCCGACCTCATCACCTTCGCGAAGGGCGTCAACGGCGGCTACGTGCCGCTCGGCGGCGTGATCATCTCGCCCGAGATCGCCGCGGCGTTCGACGAGCGCGTGTTCCCCGGCGGGCTCACCTACTCGGGCCACCCGCTCGCCTGCGCGGCCGCGGTCGGCTCGATCGAGGCGATGCGCGACGAGGGCGTGCTCGAGCACGTGCGGCACCTCGGCGACGACGTGATCGGACCGCGGCTGCGCGAGCTCGCCGCCGAGCTCGACGTCATCGGCGAGGTGCGCGGCGTCGGCGTCTTCTGGGCGATCGAGCTCGTGTCGGACGCGGAGGCCCGCACGCCGGTGTCGGCCGCGACGATGGGCGCGCTGAAGAAGGCCCTGCTCGACCGCGGCGTCGTGCCGTTCGCCGCCGACAACCGCCTGCACCTCGTGCCGCCGTGCGTCATCACCGACGACGAGATGACGCGGGCGCTGGATGCGGTCGCCCAGGCGCTGCGGGAGCTGCCGGTCTCGTGACCCCGGGGGCGCTGAGCGCGCCTCCAGGCCCCTGAGCCTGTCGAAGGTTCCGACCGGCACCGCCCTTCGACGGGCTCAGGGCTCCGGGGCGCTCCGGGCCGCGCCGGCGCCTCGGCGTCAGCCGCCGAGCACCCGCTCGAGGTAGGCGTTGCCGAACACCCGCTGCGGGTCGACCTCGTCGCGCAGGGCGACGAACTCGCCGAAGCGCGGGTACGCCGCCGCGAGCCCCGCCGCATCCATGGTGTGCAGCTTGCCCCAGTGCGGGCGACCGCCGGCGGCGCGCAGCACCTGCTCGACGGCGCCGAAGTACTCGAGGTGCGGCTCGCGCACGTAGCGATGCACGGCGATGTAGACGCTCTCGCGATCGTACGCCGTCGACAGCGGCACATCGTCGGCGGCCGCCGACCGCACCTCGATCGGGAACGAGACGCGCCAGTCGCCAGCCTCGACCACCCGGCGGATCTCGCGCATCACCTCCATGCCGTCGTCGAACGGCACCGCGTACTCCATCTCGTTGAAGCGCACGCGCCGCGCCGAGACGAACACCTGGTGCGCGTCGGCGACGTACTTGCGGGTGCCCATGAGCCCCGCCGAGAGCTGGTTCACGCGGGGCACCATGCCCGGCGCGACGGCGCCGATCGACGCGGCGAGGCCGTGGCCCCAGTTCTGCACGATCTCGGCGTCGACGAAGCGGGTCACCGCGCCGAGCGGCAGCGCATCGGGCGACGGCAGCTCGCCCTCGGCGAGGCGCCGGTTCGTCTTCACGAACGCCCGGTCGGCGTGCGGGAACCAGAAGAACTCGTGGTGGTCGGCCGTGCGCGAGCGCTCGGCGAAGCGCTCGAGCACCTCGTCGACCGGCTCGGCGCCCTCGGTCGCCTCGATGCGGAACGCCGGCACGCACTGCATCCCCACCTCGAGGATGATGCCGAGCGCCCCGAGCCCGACGCGCGCGTGCGCGAACAGCTCGGGATGCATCCGCTCGTCGCAGTAGACGATCGAGCCGTCGGCGAGGCACAGCCGCAGCGACTTCACCATCGCCGACAGGCCGG
Organism: Microbacteriaceae bacterium; assembly: GCA_012719255.1. GTDB lineage: Bacteria > Actinomycetota > Actinomycetes > Actinomycetales > Microbacteriaceae > Gulosibacter. The sequence goes on from JAAYAS010000103.1 coordinate 2,811, forward strand.
TGAAGCCGAGGCCGGTGCCGTGCGTGCCGGTCGAGATGGCGCCGGCGATCGCCTGCTCGTCGACGTCGCCCTGGTTCGCGAGCGCGAGGCCGTGCGGCTTCAGCAGCCCCGGCAGCTCGTGCAGGCGGGTGCCGCCGCGGAACGTCGCGACCATCGTCTCGGGGTTCACCGACACGAGCCCGCGGTAGTCGTCGAGGTGCAGCCGCAGCCCGTCGGTCGCGGCGATGTCGTTGAACGAGTGGCCGGCGCCGACCGTCTTCACCTTGAGCCCCGACCCGGATGCGCCGATCACGAGCGCCTTCACCGCCGTCTCGCTGGTGGGCCCGGCGGTGAGCTGCGAGCGCTCCTGCACGCCGCCCGACCAGTTGCGCCAGGCGTTGCCGCGCTCGCGCGGCAGCGACGTCGCCCGCCGCGGCTCGCGCGGCGAGCGGGGCGACCGCGGCGTTCGGTTCGGCTGGTCGGTCATAGGAATGCGTGCCCTTCCCCTCGGTAGCTCGGCCAACGCTCGACGATACTTCCCCCCGCGGCGACGGCGAATCCGCTGACGCGTTCGGCCAACTCGCCGGCCTTCGCGTGCCGGAACCACACTCGATCCCCCACAACGAGGCCGCGCGCGGCGGGGCCCGACAGCGGCGTCTGCACCTCGCCGGCGCCCTCGGCGGCGCGGTAGCGCAGGCCGGGCGGATGCACGGGGGTCGGCAGCCGGTCGGGCGCGGCCGGGCCGGATGCGGTCCAGCCGCCGCCGAGCACGGTCACCGTGGCGTCGTCGGGCTTGCGCACCACGTCGAGGCCGAAGAACGCGGCCGGCTCGTGCCGGAAGCCGCGGTAGCCGTCGAAGAGCACCGGGCTGAAGAACCCCGACCCGGCGGCGACCTCGGTGACGGCGGGCTCGGCGACGGTCGACTCGATCGAGCCGGTGCCGCCGCCGTTGACGAACTCGAGGTTCGGGGCGGCCTCGCGCACCGCCGCGACGATCGCGGCGCGCCGGGCGGCGAGCTCGGCGATCGACGCGGCCCGCAGCATCCGGATCGCCCCGCCGCGCGCGGTGCGCGCGCCGTCGGGGATGCCGGCGATCTGCGACTCGTAGGCCATCACGCCGACGAGCTCGACGCCGGGCCGGGCCGCGATCGTGCGGGCGGCGGCGGCCGCCTGCTCGGGCGTGCGGATCGGCGAGCGGCGGGTGCCGAAGCGCAGCCCCGGCACGCCGAGGTACGAGACGTCGACGTCGAGGCAGACGCGCACCGGCCGGCGGCGGTTGGTGACCGGGATGAGGTCGAGCTGGGCGGGGTCGTCGACCATGATCGCGATGGCGCGGCGGGCGCGGGCGTCGTCGGCGAGCGCGCGCAGCGCCGCCCGGTCGGCGGTCGGGTAGCCGACGACGAGGTCGTCGTGGCCGCGGCGGGCGAGCCAGAGCGCCTCGGGGAGGGTGAAGGCGAGCACGCCGCGCATCCCGGGATGCTCGAGGATGCGGTCGAGCGCGGCGCGCACCCGCAACGACTTCGAGGCGACGCGCACCGGCGCGCCCTGGGCGCGGGCGGCGATCGCCTCGGTGTTGCGGTCGAGCGCGTCGCGGTCGATGAGCGCGGCGGGCGCGGGCAGGTGCGCGGCGAGTGCGCGCAGTTCGGCACGCATCGGCGGCTCAGGCCGATTCGCCGGCGATGCGCTCGTGGTGGTTGATGACCTCGGCGATCACGAAGCCGAGGAACTTCTCGGCGAACTCGGGGTCGAGGTCGGACTCGCGGGCGAGCTCGCGGAGCCGCTCGACCTGCCGCTGCTCGCGCTCGCGGTCGGTGGCGGGCAAGCCGTGCGCCGCCTTGAGCTCGCCGACGCGCTGCGTGCAGCGGAACCGCTCGGCGAGGATGTGGATGAGCGCGGCGTCGAAGTTGTCGATCGAGCGGCGGATGCCCGCGAGGTCGGCAAGCGCCTGCTCGCGCCGGTCGGTCGTCTGCGCTGCGCTGGTCGTCTGCGGGGCCTGGTCGCTCATGCCCCCGAGCCTATCGGGATGCGGCCGGGATGCGCCCCGCGCCGGCGCCGGC
>JAAYAS010000104.1 GCA_012719255.1 Microbacteriaceae bacterium
GCGATCCTCGTCGACCTCCAGGGCCCGAAGATCCGCCTCGGCCGCTTCGACGACGGCGCGCCGTACGACCTCGCCGAGGGCGACACCTTCACGATCACCACCGACGACGTCGTCGGCACCAAGGACCTCGTCGGCACGACCTTCAAGGGCCTGCCGGCCGACGTGAAGCCCGGCGACCCGCTGCTCATCGACGACGGCAAGGTCGCGCTGCGCGCCGTGTCGGTGACCGACACCGCGGTGACCACCCGCGTCGAGGTCGCCGGCCCCGTCTCGAACAACAAGGGCATCAACCTGCCCGGCGTGGCGGTGAACGTGCCGGCGCTCAGCGAGAAGGACGAGACCGACCTGCGCTGGGCGCTGCGCATCGGCGCCGACCTCATCGCGCTCTCGTTCGTGCGCGGCCCCGAGGACATCGTGCGCGTGCGGCAGATCATGGAGGAGGAGGGCGTCACCCTCCCCGTCATCGCGAAGATCGAGAAGCCGCAGGCCGTCGACCGCCTCGCCGAGATCGTCGACGCCTTCGACGGCATCATGGTCGCCCGCGGCGACCTCGGCGTCGAGCTGCCGCTCGAGGCGGTGCCGATCGTGCAGAAGAAGGCGATCGAGCTCTCGCGCCGCCGCGCGAAGCCGGTGATCGTCGCCACGCAGATGCTCGAGTCGATGATCACGAACCCGCGCCCGACGCGCGCCGAGGCCTCCGACTGCGCGAACGCGGTGCTCGACGGCGCCGACGCGCTGATGCTCTCCGGCGAGACGAGCGTCGGCCAGTACCCGATCGTCGCGGTCGAGACGATGTCGCGCATCATCGAGTCGACCGAGGTGCACGGGCTCAACCGCATCCCGGCGCTCGGCACCAAGCCGTTCACGCAGGGCGGTGCGATCACGCTCGCCGCGGTCGACCTCGGCGAGTTCCTCGGCGCGAAGTACCACTGCGTGTTCACCGAGTCGGGCGACTCGGTGCGCCGGCTCGCGCGCCTGCGGCCGTCGATCCCGATCCTCGGCTTCACGCCGCGCGAGTCGATCCGCCGCCGGATGAACCTCTACTGGGGCGTCACCGGCACGATCGTCGACCGCGTCACGCACACCGACGAGATGTTCTCGCAGGTCGACGAGTACCTTCTCAACACCGGTCTCGCCCAGCGCGGCGAGAAGGTGATCATCGTCGCCGGCATGCCCCCGGGCGTGCCCGGCTCGACGAACGACGTGCGGGTGCACCGCGTCGGCGACGCCGTCGACGCGCTCGCGCCGGCCTACGAGGGGCGCCACACGCGCAAGTAGCGCCGCGGGGGAGACCCGGGATGCCGGATGCGGCATCGGGATTGCGCATGAGGGTTAGGTAAGGCTAACCTAAGTGCAGCACCCGGTGCCGATCCCGCATCCCTCTTCAAGGAGTTCCACCCATGCGCCTCCGCCGCATCACCGCCCTCGCCGCGCTCACCGCCGCCGCGCTCGCCCTCACCGGCTGCGCCGCGACCGCCGACGCGGGCGACACCGCCTCGGGCACCGACGCCCCCGCCGGCGCCGACCTCTCGCTCGCCACCGCGAACGGCGAGCTCGTGCTCGAGACCGCGCCCGAGCGCGTCGTCGCATTCGACTACGCGACCCTCGACACCCTGCAGGCGATCGGCGCCGAGGACGTCGTCGTCGGCACCGTCACCTCGACCCTGCCCGACGAGCTGTCGGCGTTCGCCGACGTCGAGAACGTCGGCACACTGAAGGAGCCCGACTTCGAGGCCGTCGCCGCGCTCGGCCCCGACCTCATCATCATCTCGGCCCGCATGGCCGAGCTCGCCCCGCAGCTCGAGGAGATCGCCCCGGTCGCCGACATGTCGGCCGACGGCACCCGCCAGCTCGAGTCGACCGCCGAGAACGCCCTCGCGATCGCGGGCCTGTTCGGCAAGGCCGACGTCGCCCAGGAGCGCATCGACGAGAACGCCGCGCTCGCCGACGAGATCCGCGCCCTCGCCCCCGAGGCCGGCAGCACGATGTTCCTCATGACCTCGGGCGGCAAGGTGTCGACCTACGGCCCCGGCTCGCGCTACGGCTACCTCTTCGACGACCTCGGCTTCGAGCCGGCGGTCACCGGCGGCGACTCGTCGTCGAGCCACGGCCAGGAGATCTCGTTCGAGTTCATCGCCGAGCAGAACCCCTCGAGCCTGCTCGTCATCGACCGCGACGCCACCATCGGCGAGTCGGGCCAGGCCGCGCAGGCGCTGCTCGACAACGCGCTCGTCGGCTCGACCGACGCGTGGAAGAACGAGCGCGTCGCGTACCTCGACGGCGTCGACTGGTACTTCGTCGGCGGCGGCCTCGACACCACGAAGCGCATGCTCGAGGAGCTGCGCGCGGTGGTCGAGTAGCCCGGATCCGGGTAGCGTCGACACACGAAGTGATCGGTTTCCAGACCTGGTTCGCGCGCCGGGGGCTCGTCGTCCTCGCCGCGCTGACCCTCGCCGCCGGCGTCGCCAGCCTCTTCATCGGGGCCGGCGGCGCCGTCGGCGCGTCCCCGGACGGCGAGGTGGGGTACTTCCTCACGAGCCGCGTCCCGCGCACCATCGCGCTGCTGCTCGCCGGCACCGCGATGGCCCTGTCGGGCATGATCATGCAGATGCTCGCCCGCAACCGGTTCGCCGAGCCGTCGACGGCGGGCACCATCGACTCGGCGACGCTCGGCGTGCTCATCGTGATGATCTTCGCGCCCGGCATGCCGGTGCTCGGCAAGATGGCGGCCGGCACCGTCGCCGCGCTCGTCGGCACGGCGCTGTTCATGCTCATCCTGCGGCGCATGCCGATGCGCGACCCGCTGATGGTGCCGCTCGTCGGCATCATGCTCGGCGGCGTCATCGGCGCCGTCGCCTCGTACCTCGCGTACCGCCTCGATCTGCTGCAGGCGCTCACCGGCCTGCAGACCGCGAACTTCTCGGCGATGATGCAGGGCCGCTACGAGCTGATGTGGCTCGCGCTGCTGCTCAGCGCCGCCGCGTTCCTCGCCGCCGACCGGTTCACGGTCGCCGGCCTCGGCGACGACTTCACCACGAACCTCGGCCTCAACTACGGCCGCATCGTCGCGTTCGGCCTGCTCATCGTCGCGATGAACACCGCGCTCGTCGTCGTGCACGTCGGCGCGATCCCGTTCATCGGCCTCATCGTGCCGAACCTCGTGGCGATGGCCCTCGGCGACAACGTGCGGCGCACGGCGCCCTGGGTGGCGCTGCTCGGCGCCTTCCTCGTCGTCGTCTCCGACATCATCGGCCGCGTCGTCAACTGGCCGTACGAGATCCCGCTCGGCCTGATCATGTCGGTGGTCGGCGCGGCGATCTTCCTCGCGATCCTGCTGCGCCCCGAGACGCCCCGATCGCGCCGCCATCTCACCCCCGAGGCCGCGAAGGAGGCGCCCCGTGCCGAACTCGACTGAGCCCGCGCCCGCCTCGCCGGTCTCCTCGACGGTCGCCGCCGCATCCGCGACCGCCGCCGACGCGATGCGCCGCGATCTGCGCCGCGACGGGCTGCTCATCGCGGGACTCGCCGCGGTCGTGCTGCTCGCCGTCGCCGGCTACCTGCTCATCGGCCTCACCGGCAACATCGAGTACGCGCTCTCGCGGCGCACGAGCACCGTCGCCGCGCTCGCGATCGTCGCGACGGCGATCGCGGTGTCGACGGTGACGTTCCAGACGATCACCGCGAACCGGCTGCTCACGCCGTCGATCATGGGCTTCGACTCGCTCTACATCCTGCTGCAGACGGTGGTGATCTTCGCGTTCGGCGCCCGCGGCTTCGCGATGCTCGACCTCACCGCGCAGTTCTGGATCGAGGTGGCGGCGATGTTCGTGTTCGCGCTGCTGCTCTACGGCTGGCTGCTCGCCCGCGACACGCGCGTGACGAAGCTGCTGCTCATCGGCGTGGTGTTCGGCATGCTGTTCCGGGGCGTGTCGACGTTCCTGCAGCGGATGCTCGATCCGGACGCCTTCGCGGTGCTGCAGAACCGGTTCTTCGCGAGCTTCACCGGCGTGCCCGGCGAGCTCATCCCGCCCGCGCTCGTGCTCACGGTCGCCGCCCTCGGCATCGTGTGGGCCGACCGCCGGCGCTACGACGTGATGAGCCTCGGGCAGCCGATCGCAACGAACCTCGGCATCCACCCGACCCGGATGCGGTACCGCACGCTCGCGGTCGTCGCCGTGCTCGTGTCGGTCTCGACGGCGCTCGTGGGGCCCGTCATGTTCTTCGGCCTGATCGTCGCGCAGCTCGCGTACCGCACGGTGCGCGTCGCGCGGCACGGCCTGCTGCTCGTGGTCGCGAGCCTCATGGGCATGCTCGCCCTCGTCGGCGGCCAGGCGCTCGTCGAGCGGGTGTTCGCGCTCGACATCGCCCTGTCGATGGTGATCGAGTTCCTCGGCGGCCTGCTGTTCATCGCCCTCATCCTCAGGAGGAAGCCCCTGTGATCACGATCGACTCGTGCACGAAGCGCTACGGCGACACCGTCGTCGTCGACGATGTGAGCCTGGTGATCCCCGCGGGCGGCATCACCTCGATCGTCGGGCCGAACGGCGCCGGCAAGTCGACGCTGCTCGCGCTGATGAGCCGGCTCGAGCCGCTCGGCGCCGGCGTGATCACCGTCGACGGCCTCGACGTGTCGACGACGAAGTCGGAGCAGCTCGCGAAGCGGCTCGCGATCCTCCGCCAGGAGAACCACGTGACGATCCGCCTCACGGTGCGCGATCTCGTCGCCTTCGGCCGGTTCCCGCACACGCAGGGCCGGCTCACCGCCGACGACCAGGCGCACATCGACAACGCGCTCGCCTTCCTCGGGCTCACCGAGCTGCAGCACCGCTTCGTCGACGAGCTCTCGGGCGGGCAGCGGCAGCGGGCGTTCGTCGCGATGGTGATCTGCCAGGACACCGACTACGTGCTCCTCGACGAGCCGCTGAACAACCTCGACATGCGCCACTCGGTGGCGATGATGCAGCACCTGCGCCGGATCGCGTCGGACCTCGGCAAGACGATCGTGATCGTCGTGCACGACATCAACTTCGCGTCGGTGTACAGCGACACGATCATCGCGATGCGCGAGGGGCACGTGGTGGTGCAGGGCTCGCCCGACGAGGTAATGCACTCGAACACGCTCGCCGAGATCTACGACATGTACATCCCGATCCACGAGATCGAGGGGCGCCGGCTCGGCACCTACTACTGGTCGCCGCAGATGCCGACGCGGCGCGAGCGCGAGCAGCGAGCCGCGGGGGAGTAGCGGGGCGGATGCGGGGCGGTGCCGGTGGCGGGACTCGAACCCGCACGCCCTCGCGGACAGCGCATTTTGAGTGCGCCGCGTCTGCCATTCCGCCACACCGGCCAGCATGCTCGCAACACAGTACAGTAACCTTTCACGCGTGACTGAAACTGCCGCATCCCAGACCCCCCGCCGGGTCGTCGTCGCCGAAGACGAGTCGCTGATCCGCCTGGACATCGTGGAGATCCTCCGCGACAACGATTTCGAGGTCGTCGGCGAGGCCGGCGACGGCGAGACGGCCGTGGCGCTGGCGCGCGAGCTGCGCCCCGACCTCGTCGTGATGGACGTGAAGATGCCGAAGCTCGACGGCATCTCGGCCGCGAAGCAGCTCAGCGACGAGCACATCGCGCCCGTGGTGCTGCTCACCGCGTTCAGCCAGAAGGAGCTCGTCGACCGGGCCACCGAGGCGGGCGCCCTCGCCTACGTGGTGAAGCCGTTCACCCAGAACGACCTGCTGCCGGCGATCGAGATCGCGCTCGCCCGGCACCAGCAGATCGTCGCGCTCGAGTCGGAGGTCGCCGACCTCGCCGAGCGCTTCGAGACCCGCAAGCTCGTCGACCGCGCGAAGGGCCTGCTCACCGACAAGATGGGGCTCACCGAGCCCGAGGCGTTCCGCTGGATCCAGAAGGCGTCGATGGATCGCCGCCTCACCATGCACGAGGTCGCGCAGGCGGTCGTCGAGCAGCTCGCCCCGAAGAAGGACAAGGCCTGACACGGCCGGTGCGCTGACCGCGTCGGCCGTCGGCCGCGAGCCCGAGCGGCACCGCGTCCGGCCCGATGGGCGCCGGATGAGCATCGTCCCCGAGGTCGATCCGCCGGCTCCGGTCGACTGCTACGGTGCAGGCGTGGAAGGCAAGGAGGCCACCGTCCTCGACCCCGATGCCGGGCTCCGGCGGGCCGAGGCGCTCCTGGGCGCAGGACTGCCGATCGATCTCGACGCCGGTGCCTGCCGCGCGCACGCCGAGGAGTGCGCGCGGCTCGTCGAACTTCTCGGCCCCGCCCATCCCGCCGCGGCCGCCCGCCTGCGCGCCTCGCGACTCGTCGCCGAGACGCAGCTGCCCGGCGCCGACGCGGACGCCGGCGCCCGCGCCGCCGCCGAGCTGCTCACCGCCGCGAGGGGCCTCGACGACGCGACCCGCGGCTACGCGCTCGTCGCCTGGGGCTTCGCGCATCCCGCGCCCGAGCGCACCGACGAGCGGGTCGCCGCCGCCTCGGAGGCGCTCGAGCTCGCCGACCGGCTCGCCGCCGCCGATCGAGCGTCGACGGGATTCGTCGCGGGCGCCTGCCTGCTGCTGCTCGCGGGCCTCCTCGAGCAGGGCGACATCCGCTCGCTCGACGTCGAGCTGCTCGACCGCCGCGCCGCCGGCGACGACTCGGGCACGGCGACGGTCGCGGAGTGGTTCCACTGCCTGCGCTCGATCCTCGACGGCGACGTCGCGACTGCCGAGCGACGATCGGCGGCCCTCTTCGCGGCCGCCCGCTCGGCCGGCCGCGACGGGCTCGCCCTGCGCACCACGCAGCACTGCATGCTCCAGTGGATGCAGGGGCGCGTCGACGGCGTCGAGGACGACTTCCTCGCGGCGCGGCGCGAGTACCCGCAGCAGCACCTCTGGCCCGCCTCGCTCGCCTGGCTGTGGCTGCTGCAGGGCCGGCGCTCGGCCTCGACGGCGATGCTCGCCGCCCTGCCCGATCCCCAGCGCCTGCCCCGCGACCGGCAGTGGCTCGCGACGACCGTCGTGCTCGCGGAGATCGCCCGGCTCACCGGTCCCCGCGAGCGCGCCGTCGCGCTCCGGGAGCTGCTGCTGCCGTTCGCCGATCACCTCGTCCCGGTCGGGGTCGGGGTCGCCTTCTGGGGCACCTGCGCGCGTACGCTGGGACTGCTCGAGGAGCGGCTCGGCCTCGTCGACGAGGCCCGCGAGCATCTCGAGCTCGCCGTGGCGGTCGCCGAGCGCATCGGCGCCATGGCGTGGCACGCCGAGGCGCAGATCGAGCTCGCCGAGTTCGCCCTCCGCCACGCCCTGCACGGCATCCCGGCGCACGCGCTGCTCGCCGAGGCGGCCGCGACCAGCGCGGCGCGGGGCTTCGCCGGACTCGCCCTGCGGGCGCGGCCGCGGCCCGCGATCCGGGTGCTCGGCGGCTTCGAGATCGTGTCGGTCGACGGCGCGCCGAGCGAGTGGAGCTCGAACAAGGCCCGGGAGCTGCTGAAGATGCTCGTCGCCGCCCGCGGCGCCGCGGTCGGCCGCGAGGTGCTCATGGACGCGCTCTGGCCGGGCGTCGCGCCCGAGCGCCTCGGCAACCGGTTCGCGGTCGCCGTCAACGCCGTCCGCCGGGCGCTCGACCCCGCGCGCGCCCTGCCGACGCAGCACCACCTCGTCACCGAGGGCGAGTCGGTGCGCCTCCACCTGCCGCACCTCGAGATCGACCTCGAGCGCTTCCACGGGCTCGCCGAGCACGCGGACGGCGAGCTGCGCAGCGCCGCGCTGCGGCTCTACCGCGGCGACGCGTTCTCGGCCGATCCGTACGCCGACTGGGCCGTGAGCGTGCGCGATCATGCGCGGGCCGTCCGCGACCGGCTCGCCGCATCCGGATGAGCGCGGCGGCCGCGGGGCCGCCGCCGGCCCGCGCTCACCCGGTCGCGAGCACGTCCTCGCAGTCGAACTCGCCGTCGGGGTAGACGACGACGGCGCCGTCGCCCTCGGCCAGCAGCTCGCCGAGCACGCGGCACTCGGTCCACGCCGCGGTGATCGCGTCGGCATCGCCGTCGACCTCGAGGACGAGCACGTCGCCGCGCCAGCTCACCGCGCCGTTCTGCGTCGCGAACGCCGCCTCGATCGACTCGGCGAGCCGCTCGCGATCGGCGCCGCCGTCAGCGCCGCCCTCCGACGGCGCCGCGCCGCCGGCGTCGGCCTCGGCGCCGTGCTCGGCCGCGGGGGCGGCGGCATCGGGCGTCGCCGCGCCGTCGGCCGCGCCGCAGCCGGTGATGACGGCCGCGAGCGCGAACGCCGCGATGGTCGCCGCGATGCCGCGGGGGTCGGGTCGGCGCATGGCTCCTCCTGCCGGGAGAGTGACGATCGGGCGCCCCGATCTGCGCAGGAGCCTAGGCGCGCGGATGAAGGTTCGGTGAAAACGGCCCGATCAGCGTTCGCGGATGAGGTTCGTGATGCGCACCGTCGAGCAGCGGCGGCCGTCGCCGTCGGTGATCACGATCTCGTGCACCGTCATCGAGCGGCCGAGGTGGATCGCCCGGCACTCGCCGGTGACCCAGCCGCTCGTCGCCGAGCCGGTGTGCGTCGCATTGATGTCGATGCCGACGGCGTAGTGGTCGTCGGAGATCGTGCGCGCGAAGAAGTTCGCCGACATCGAGCCGAGCGATTCGCCGAGCACGCAGTACGCGCCGCCGTGCAGCAGGCCGATCGGCTGGGTGTTGCCCTCGACGCGCATCACGGCGATCGAGTGCTCGGCCGAGAACCGCACCAGGTGCATCCCCATCGTGCGGGAGAGCTCGCCGAGGCCGCGGCCGTGCGACACCTCGTCCTGATCGGGGACGAGGTGCCCGTTGATCACCTCGCCGACCACCTCGTCGGCGTGCACCGCGTCGCGCTCCGAGAACCTCATCCGCACCCCTCCGGGACTCCTCGGGCACCGGCCTCTAGGATGGCCGCGTGCCTGCTGCAGAGAACTCCACGAAGCCTACCCTCATGGTCATCGACGGCCACTCGCTCGCCTTCCGCGCGTTCTTCGCGCTGCCGGTCGACAGCTTCGTGAACTCGGAGGGGCAGCACACGAACGCGATCCACGGCTTCATCTCGATGCTCATGTCGCTGCTGCGCGACGAGAACCCGAGCCACCTCGCGGTCGCCTTCGACGCCGGCTCGACGTCGTTCCGCAACGACGAGTACCCCGAGTACAAGGCGGGCCGCGACGAGACGCCGCCCGAGTTCCGCGGCCAGATCGACCTCCTCAAGCAGGCGCTGGAGGCGATGGGCATCACCTGGCTCGAGAAGGAGCGCTTCGAGGCCGACGACATCCTCGCGACCCTCGCGAAGCAGGGCGAGGACGCCGACTACGAGGTGCTGCTCGTCTCGGGCGACCGCGACGCGATCCAGCTCGTCAACGACCGCACCACGCTGCTCTACCCGGCGGTGCAGGGCGTGTCGAAGCTCACCCGCTACACCCCCGACGCCGTCGAGGAGAAGTACGGCGTGCGCCCCGAGCGCTACTCCGACCTCGCCGCGATGGTCGGCGAGAAGGCCGACAACCTGCCGGGCGTGCCGAGGGTCGGGCCGAAGACCGCGGCGAAGTGGCTCGCGCAGTTCGGCTCGCTCGAGGGCATCCTCGAGCACGAGGACGAGCTCACCGGCAAGGTCGGCGAATCGTTCCGCGAGCACCGCGAGAACGCGGTGCGCAACCGCCGCCTCAACGAGCTGCTCCGCGACGTCGAGCTCGACGAGAATCCCGACACCCTCGACATCCGCCCCATCGACGTGGATGCGGTGCGCGACGTGTTCACGCGGCTGCAGTTCCGCACGCTGCAGGACCGCGTGCTCAAGCTCGCCGCCGAGCGCGACGGCGCCGTCGCGACGGCCGAGCACCCCGCATCCGAGCTCGAGGTGCGCAGCGGGCTCACCGCCGCGCAGCTCGGCGAGTGGCTCGAGCGCGAGCGCGCCGCGAACCCGCTCGGCATCGGGCTCGTCCTCGTGTTCGGCGAGTCGGGCCTCGCCGAGGCCGGGCTCGGCGGCGCCGACTCGGCGGTCGTCGTGCGCCCCGACGCCGACGGGGATGCGGCGGCGCCGTTCTTCGAGTGGCTCGCCTCCGACGCGCCGAAGACCGTGTTCGACGCGAAGCCCGCGCTGAAGCTCGCGATCGCCCGGGGCATCGAGATCGGCGGCGAGCTCCACGACGGGCAGCTCGCGGCCTTCCTCGGCAACCCGACCGGCGTGCCGAAGCGCCTCGCCGAGCTCGTGCACCAGATGCTCGGCGAGTCGCTGCCCGAGCCCGATCCCGACCAGCTCGTGCCGATCGCCGACGACGCGCCCGAGCAGGCCGCCGCCGACGCCTGGTTCGCGCGGCGCGCGACCGAGGCCGCCGTCGACCGGCTGCCCGCCCCGACGAAGCCGGTGTTCGACGACATCGAATCGCCGCTGCTGCCGATCCTCGCCCGCATGGAGGCGACCGGCATCGCCGTCGACCGGGAGCTGCTGCGATCGCTCGCCGACGAGCAGCAGGCGAAGGTCGTGCGGTACGAGCAGGAGGCCTTCGACGCGATCGGCGGCGAGCGCGTGAACCTCGGTTCCCCGAAGCAGCTGCAGGTCGTGCTGTTCGAGACGCTCGGCATGCCGAAGACCCGCCGCACGAAGACCGGCTACTCGACCGACGCCGAGAGCCTCGAGGCGCTCGAGGCGAAGTCGCCGCATCCCTTCCTCGGCGCGCTGCGCCGCCACCGCGACGCGTCGAAGCTCAAGCAGATGATGGAGTCGCTGCTGAAGACCATCGACGCGACCGGCCGGGTGCACACGACCTACCTGCAGACCGGCGCGGCGACCGGCCGACTCGCCTCGACCGAGCCGAACCTCCAGAACATCCCCATCCGCTCGCCGGAGGGGCAGCGGATGCGCGAGACCTTCACCGTCGGGGAGGGCTTCGAGGAGCTGCTCACCGCCGACTACTCGCAGATCGAGATGCGCATCATGGCGCACCTGTCGGGCGACGAGGACCTCATCGACGCGTTCGTGCGCGGCGAGGACACGCACCGCTTCGTCGGCTCCCGGGTGTTCGGCGTCGCGCCCGAGGACGTCGACGCCGGCATGCGCACGAAGGTGAAGGCGATGTCGTACGGCCTCGTGTACGGGCTCAGCCCCTTCGGCCTGTCGAAGCAGCTCGGCATCGACGTCGCCGAGGCGAAGGCGCTCGTCACCGGCTACTTCGAGCGCTTCGGCAAGGTGCGCGACTACCTCCGCGACTCGGTCGCGCAGGCGAAGGAGGACGGCTACACCGAGACGCTCTTCGGCCGCCGCCGCCCGTTCGGCGACCTCAACTCGACGAACCGGCTCGCCCGCGAGAACGCCGAGCGCGCCGCGCTGAACGCGCCGATCCAGGGCGCCGCCGCCGACATCATCAAGATCGCGATGGTCCGCATCGACGAGCGGCTCGCCGCCGAGGGCCTCGGCTCTCGGATGCTGCTGCAGGTGCACGACGAGCTCGTCTTCGAGGTCGCGCCCGGCGAGGGCGACGCCCTCGAGGCGCTCGTGCGCGAGGAGATGGGCGCCGCCGCCGAGCTGCGCGTGCCGCTCGACGTGTCGGTCGGCCGCGGCCCGAACTGGCAGGTCGCGGGCCACTGACGCCCGCCGGGCCGGTCGCGGGCACGAGGATGCGGGGGAGCGGGATGCAGCAGCCGAGCGCGGGCGCGCCGGAGCCGCCGCGCGGGCCGGCGCCCTGGGACGCGCCGCGCCGGCGGCGGCGCCCCGGCGAGCAGGTGCGCGAGTTCTTCGCCGGCGTCGGCGTCTTCTTCCGCGGCGTGCGGATGTGGGCGTCCCGGCCCGGGCTGATGGCGCTCGGCGCCGTGCCCGCGCTCATCGTCAGCGTCGCCTACGTGCTCGCGATCGTCGCGCTCGGCGCGAACGCGGGCGCGATCGCCGAGTGGGCGACGCCGTTCGCCGACGGCTGGCCCGAGGCCGGGCAGCAGCTGCTGCGGCTGCTCGTCGCCGTCGCCGTCGTCGCCGCCGCCGTCGCGGCGGGCGTGCTCACCTTCGCCGCGGTGACGCTCGCGGTCGCGGCGCCCTTCATGGAGCGCATCTCCCGGGCCGTCGACGTCGAGCTCGGCGGCGCCCCCGCGCCGATCGACGAGCCGGTGCTGCGCGCCGTCGGCCGCGGCATCGGCGACGCGCTGAAGCTCATCGGCATCGCCCTGCTCACGGCGATCCTCGTGTTCGTCGTCGGCCTCGTCCCGGTGCTCGGCTCGGTGCTCGGCTGGACCACCGGCGCCGTGCTCGGCGGGCGCGCCCTGTCGATCGACCTCACCGGCGCACCGGCCGAGGCCCGCGGCATCCGGCTCGCGCAGCGCGAGCGGCTGCTCGCCCGCAACCGCGCCCGCGCGCTCGGCTTCGGGATGATGACCTACCTCGCCTTCCTCGTGCCCGGCGGCGCCGTCGTCGGCACGCCCGCGGCGGCGGTCGGCGGCACGCTGCTGCTGCGCGAGCTCATCGGCCAGCCGGCGAGGCTCGACCGCTCGGCCGGGGGAGCGGCGCCGACCGCGCCGCCGGGACCGGTACCGCCCAGCGACCCGTCGCTAGGCTCGCGGCATGACTGACGCGAATCCCGCCGGCGCCCCCGAGCGCACCCCCACCGAGCTCGACCGCATCGCCGAGACGATCCTCGACCGCGACGTCGAGCAGCGCCCCGAGCTGCGCATCCACCTCGGCCGCCCCGGCGACCGCACCGAGTATGCCGACCACTCGCCCGCGGGCGTCGAGGCGCGGCGCGCCGAGCTCGTCCGCCGGCTCGCCGAGGTCGAGGCCGCGCCGATCGCCGACGAGGTCGACCGGGTCACCGCGCTCGAGCTGCGCCGGGCCACCGAGCTCGAGATCGAGCTCATCGACGCCGGCGCCCCGCTGCGCGACGTGAACAACATCGCCACCCCGGCGCACGACATCCGCATGACCTTCGACCTCATGCCCCAGGAGACCGAGGCCGACTGGGCCGACGTCTCGGGCCGGCTCGCGAACGTGCCCGCCGCGATCGACGGCTACCTCGCCACCCTCCGCGAGGGCGTCGCGAGCGGCACGGTCGCCGCACGCCGGCAGGTCGTCGAGCTCGCCGAGCAGACCGGCGAGTACGCGAAGCAGGGCGGCTTCTTCACGCGGCTCGCCGCCGCCGAGGGGGTCGAGCTGCCCGAGTCGCTCCGCACCGAGCTGCGCACCCGCGCGCAGGGCGCCGCCGAGGCGTTCGGCCGGCTCTCGATCGCGCTGAGCCGAGAGATCCAGCCCGCCGCGAGCGAGGACGACGCCGTCGGCCGCGAGCTCTACTCGCTCCACTCCCGGCTGTTCCTCGGCGCGGCCGTCGACCTCGACGAGACCTACGAGTGGGGCCTCGAGGAGCTCGCCCGCATGCGCGAGGAGCAGGAGTCGATCGCCGCCGGCATCGCGCCCGGCCGCTCGGTGCGCGAGACCGCCGAGCTGCTCGACCGCGACGACCGCTACCTCATCGGCAGCGCCGAGGAGTTCCGCGACTGGATGCAGGCGCGCTCCGACGAGGCGGTCGACGCGCTGGCCGGCGCGCACTTCGACATCTCCGACGAGATGCGCCGCCTCGAGTGCCGCATCGCGCCGACGAACGAGGGCATCATCTACTACACCGGTCCGAGCGACGACTTCGCGCGGCCCGGGGCGATGTGGTGGTCGGTGCCGGCCGGCGTCGAGCGGTTCTCGACCTGGCGCGAGCTCACCACGGTGTTCCACGAGGGCGTGCCCGGCCACCACCTGCAGATCGCCACCGCGACCGCGCAGAAGTCGACGCTGAACTCCTGGCGGCGGGTGAACTGGGTGTCGGGCCACGGCGAGGGCTGGGCGCTCTACGCCGAGAAGTTCATGGCCGAGCTCGGCTGGCTCGACGAGCCCGCCTACCGCTTCGGCATGCTCGACGCGCAGCGGATGCGCGCCGCCCGTGTCGTGCTCGACCTCGGCGTGCACCTCGGCAAGCCGATGCCGGCCACCGAGCGCGGCCCCGGCGGGCAGGTCTGGAACTACGACGACGCGCTCGCGTTCATGCACGAGAACGTGAACATGGACCCCGCCTCGGTGCGCTTCGAGGTGAACCGCTACTTCGGCTGGCCCGGGCAGGCGCCCTCGTACAAGATCGGCCAGCGCATCTGGGAGCGGCTGCGCGCCGAGGCCGAGGCGCGCGAGGGCGATGCGTTCGACCTGCGCGAGTGGCACACGCGCGCGCTGCGGCTCGGCACGGTCGGGCTCGACACGCTGGAGGCCGCGCTGTCGCGGTAGTGCGGGTGGCCGGGCGCGGGCATCCCCCGGTTCGCCTCGGGGGCTGACCCCGCCCTGCGCTCCGGCCCGCACCATGGCGGCGGGCGCCGCGTCGACGCACCATGGAAGCACGGATCGGCCGGATCCGGTCCCGGTCCGTCCCGAGGCGGCGGCCGACCGCGGCCGCCCCGCGACCTCACCGAGGTGACCCGATGCTCCGCGCCAAGCTGCTGCGCGACCTGCGCCGCACCCCGCTGCAATCGCTGCTCGTCGTCATCGCCGTCGCACTCGCCGCCTCGCTCGCGGCCACCGGCGCGGCCTTCGCCGCCCAGCTGCTCGCCTCGAACGGCGCGCTGCTCGCGCAGGCCGACGTGCCGCACCTCGTGCAGATGCACGCCGGCGCCATCGATCGCGCCGCCATCGACGAGTTCGCCGAGGGCGCGCCCGACGTGGTGCGCGGCGCCGCCGTCGAGCTCGTCGCACTCGACTCGACGCGGCTCGCACTCGAGCCCGGCACCACCGAGGCCGCCGGCGCCGTCGAGTACTCGGCCACCGCATCCGCTCCCGATGCGGATCGGTTGCTCGGCCTCGACGGCGAGCCCGCGGTGATCGAACCCGGCGGGCTCGGTCTGCCCGTCGGCATCGCGCTCGACCGCGGCCTCGCCGTCGGCGATCCCATCGTCATCGGCGAGGCGGAGTTCACCGTCACCGCGCTCATCCGCGACGCGCTGATGGGCTCCGACCTCGCGAGCTCGCGCCGCCTGCTCGTCGCCGAGGCCGACCTCGACGCACTGCGGCACGGCAGCGGCGGCAGCGAGTGGCTCATCGAGTTCTGGCTCGACGACCCCGCCCTCGCGCCGCGGGTCTACGACGACTACCTCGCCGCCGGCCTGCCGGCGAACGGGCCGATGGTCGACCTCACGACGTTCCGGCTGCTCAACGGCCTCTCCGACGGGCTCATCGCCGCGGCGATGCTCGTCGTCGCGGGCCTCCTCGCCGGGGTCGCGGCGATGCTGCTGAGCATCGTCGTGCGCACCTCGATCTCGTCGGCCGCGCCGCAGATCGGCGTGCTGCGCGCGATCGGCCTGCGAGGCGCGCCACTGCACCGGCTCATGCTCGGCCGCCACTTCGCGCTCATCCTCGCCGGCGCGCTCGTCGGCGCGCTCGCCGCGATCGCGCTGACCCCGCTCGCGACCGGATCGATGCGGCTGCGCTTCGGCGGCGAGCCCTCGCCACTGGCCCTCGTCGCCGCGCTCGGCATCGCCGCGTTCGTCGCCATCGCCGGCCTCGCGCTCGCCGTCGCGACGCTGCGGCCCGCGCTGCGCGGCTCGCCCCTGCCCGCGATGCGCGGCGCGATCGCCCCGCGC
>JAAYAS010000105.1 GCA_012719255.1 Microbacteriaceae bacterium
CCGACATGCCTGCCGACGTCCTCTGGAGTCCCACCCGCACCGGCGACAGCGCGATCGAGCGATTCTCCGCCTGGGTCCACGAGACCCGCGGCATCGACGTCTCCGACTACGACGCGCTGTGGCGCTGGTCGGTCGACGACCCCGACGCCTTCTGGTCGGCGCTCGCCGAATTCGCCGAAGTGCGGCTCGGCGGCGAGCCCGGCTCGGTGCGCGAGGGAGCCGCCATGCCCGACGTGCGGTGGTTCCCAGGGCGGACGGTGAACTACGCGGAGCACTTGCTCCGCGACCGGGAGGGCGTTGCGCTCGTTGCCGTCCCGGAGGGCGGTGCGCCGGTCGAGATGCAGCACGAGGAGCTCAGGAGGCAGGTGGCAGCGCTCGCCGGGCACCTGCGATCGATCGGCGTCCGACCGGGCGACCGCGTCGTGGCGATCCTTCCGAACGTTCCGGAGGCGGCGGTCGCATTCCTCGCCGCGGCCGCGATCGGTGCGGTCTGGTCGGTGTGCTCGCCCGAGTTCGGGCCGGGTGCGATCGTCTCCCGCTTCCGGCAGCTCGAGCCGAAGGCGGTGATCGCAGCGCCCGGCTTCCGGCTCGCCGGTCGTGATCGCGACCGTCGGAGCGAGATCGCGGAAGTGCTCGCCGAGCTGGACTCCGTCCGCGAGGTGATCTGGGTCGCCGGACCGGCCCCCTCGATCCCCCTCCCCGACATCGATGCGCCTGCCACGACGTGGGAGGAAGCGCTCTCGACCGACGCCGAGCTCGTCTTCGAAGCCGTCGAGTTCAGCCATCCGCTGTGGGTGCTGTTCTCCTCGGGCACGACGGGCATCCCGAAGGGAATCGTGCACGGCCACGGCGGCGCGCTGCTCGAGATGCTCAATCTGCTGCTCTTCGGCGGCGACCTCCGCCCAGGCGACCGCTTCTTCTTCGTCGCCTCGACGAGCTGGGTCGTCTGGAACTCGCTGATCGGCGCCCTCGCGGTGGGCGCGGTGCCGGTGCTGCTCGACGGCAACCCCACGCACCCGTCCCCTGATCGTGTCTGGGAAGTCGCCGCGCAGGCCCGCGCGGCCGTGCTCGGAGTCGGCGCCGGATTCATCCATGCCTGCGCGAAGGCCGGGCTCGAACCCGGCCGCGACCATGATCTGTCCGAGCTTCGCACCGTGCAGGTCACCGGTTCGCCCCTGTCGCCGGACGGATTCAGATGGGTGTACCGCGAGGTCGGCGACGTCTGGCTCGCGTCGATGAGCGGGGGCACCGACATCATCGGCTGCTTCGTCGGCGGTGCGGCGACACTGCCGGTCCGAGTCGGCTACATACAGGCGCCGGCGCTCGGAGTCAGCGTCGAATCGTGGGATGAGCGCGGGGAGCCGGCCTCCGGCAAGGGGGAGCTCGTCGTGACGAAGCCCATGCCCTCGATGCCATTGCGGTTCTGGGGCGACGACGACGGCGCTCGGTACCGCGCCAGCTACTTCGACACGTACCCCGGCGTGTGGCGCCATGGCGACTTCATCGAGATCTCCGATCGAGGCATCCTCATCCTCGGCCGATCGGATTCGACGTTGAACCGCCAGGGCATCCGTCTCGGCTCCGCGGACCTCTACGCGGCCGTCGAATCGGTGCCGGAGGTGGCGGAGGCGATGGTGGTGGGTGCGGAGATCGGCGCCGAGGGGTACTTCATGCCCTTGTTCGTGCACCTCGCCGAGGGCGTCGATGCAGCTGCGGCGACCGAGGCCATCATCGCCGCCGTGCGCCGCGATCTCTCGGCGCGCTATCTGCCGGACGAGATCGTGCCGGTGCGGGGAATCCCGCACACCAAGACCGGCAAGAAGCTCGAAGTCCCGGTGAAGCGGCTCCTGCAGGGCGCCGCCCTCAGCGAGGTCGTCGATCTCGGTGCGGTCGACGATCCGGAGCTCCTGCGCGAGTACGCCGACTACGCAGCCCGCAGGGCGGGCATCTCCGACTGAGGCGCCTCTCTTCGCACTACCGCAACTCATCCATCTTCGGCGTCCCCGACCCTGTCGACGCCAGCAGACGACGGAGGTCAGCGTTTCAATGTCCACCACGACTGCTCAGACCGCACAAGCCGAGGCGACTGCAAGTCGACTCAGCTGGCGGCACTGGCTCTACTTCACTCTGCTCGCCGCGATCCTGCTCGCCGACGGCATGGACGTCACCATCGTGAGCCATACGTTCCCCTCGCTCATCCAGGAGTGGGGGGTGGACATCGGCGGGGGCATCGCGCTGGTCGTCACCTTCGGCTATCTGGCGATGGGCCTCGGCGCGATCGTGGGCGGCCGGCTCGCCGACCGATTCGGTCGCAAGATCGTGATCGTGGTCGCCGCAGGGATCATGTCGGTCGGTACGGCCCTCGGGGCCACCGCCGCCGACTTCGGCCAGTTCACCGCCTGGAGGGTCTTCGCCTCGCTCGGTATCGGCGCCGTGATGCCCCTCGCGATCACGCTCCTCGCTGACCTCGTCCCGGAGCGGCGGAGGGGAGCGATGGTCGCCGCCGGATACGCGGCGGTC
>JAAYAS010000106.1 GCA_012719255.1 Microbacteriaceae bacterium
ACGCCGCCGTGGCTCGCGGCGTCGATCTCGACGACGTCGAGCGAGCCGCCGCCGTCGCGGCCGAGCTCGCGGCACGAGGCGCACTCGCCGCACGGCGTCGGCGTCGGGCCCTCGGCGCAGTTGAGGCAGCGGGCGAGGATGCGCGCCGACGACGTCTTGCCGCAGCCGCGCGGCCCCGAGAAGAGGTAGGCGTGGTTGATGCGCCCGGTTCGGAGCGCGGTCATCAGCGGCTCGGTCACCTGCTGCTGACCGATCATCTCGGCGAAGGATTCCGGCCGGTACCGGCGGTAGAGCGCTGCGACCATGCGCACCATCCTAGGCGGGGCCTCCCCCGCGCTCGCCGAGCCCCTGGAGGCGGCCCGCGGGGTCAGCCCGCGAGCCCGGTCGCCTCGAGCGACTGCCGGGCGATCTCGAGCTCCTCGTTCGTCGGCACGATGAGCACCCGCACCCGAGACGCGTCGGTCGAGATCTCGCGGATGCCGTCGGCGCGGGTCTCGTTGCGCTCGTGGTCGAGCTCGATGCCGAGCCATTCGAGCCCCTCGAGCGTGCGTCGGCGCACCTCGGCGGAGTTCTCGCCGACGCCCGCGGTCCAGGCGATCGCATCCGCGCCGCCGAGCGCGACGAGGTACGAGCCGAGGTAGTGGCGCAGCCGGTGCACGTAGACGGCCATTCCGGTCTCGGCGATCTCGTCGCCCTCCGCGATGCGGCGGGTGACGTCGCGCACGTCGTTCGTGCCGGTGAGGCCGAGCAGGCCCGACTCGCGGTTGAGCAGCCGGTCGAGCGCGGGCACGTCGTAGCCGGCCTTGCGGTGCAGGTGGAAGAGCACCGCCGGGTCGATGTCGCCCGAGCGCGAGCCCATCACGAGGCCCTCGAGCGGCGTCATGCCCATCGAGGTCTCGACCGAGCGGCCGCCGTCGACGGCGCACACCGAGGCGCCGTTGCCGATGTGCATGACGACGGTGCGCACCTCCTCGAGCGGCCGGCCGAGGTGCTCGGCGGTCGCCTCCGAGACGTACTTGTGGCTCGTGCCGTGCGCGCCGTACTTGCGGATGCGGTACTTCTCGGCGACCTCCCGGTCGATCGCGTAGAGGCTCGAGGCGTCCGACATCGTCGTGTGGAACGCGGTGTCGAACACGGCGACGTGCGGGATGTCGTCGAAGACTCGGCGGGCGGCGCGGATGCCGGCGAGGTTCGGGCCGTTGTGGAGCGGGGCGAGCGGGATGAGCTCCTCGATGTCGCCCTCGACGGCGTCGTCGACGACGGTCGGGCCGAAGAAGCGGCGGCCGCCCTGCACGACCCGGTGGCCGACGGCGGCGGGCGCGTGGTCGTCGAGGCTCGGACCGTGCTCGGCGAAGTTGCGGAGCATCGCGACGAAGGCGGCGTCGTGGTCGACGATGACCGCCTCGCGCTCGTGCTTCTCGCCCGCGGCGCGGTGGGCGATCGCGGCGCGCTCGCCGCCGATGCGCTCGATGAGTCCGGAGGCGAGCGTCGACTCGGTCGCCATGTCGATGAGCTGGTACTTCAGCGACGACGATCCGGAGTTGATGACGAGGACGACGGTCATACCCGCGAGCCTAGTCGGGACGGCGCCCGCGGGGCGACCCTCGCGCACCGCCCCGCCGCCGTTGCACCGCGCCGGCGGACGCCCCGGTCAGGCGGAGGCCGCCGCCGCGGCCGCCTCGGCCTGCGCCTGGATCGCCGTGATCGCCACCGTGTTCACGATGTCGCTGACGAGCGCGCCGCGCGAGAGGTCGTTGATCGGCTTGTTCAGGCCCTGCAGCACCGGGCCGATGGCGACCGCGCCCGCCGAGCGCTGCACCGCCTTGTAGGTGTTGTTGCCGGTGTTGAGGTCGGGGAAGATGAACACCGTCGCCCGACCGGCGACCTCGCTGCCGGGCAGCTTCTTCGCGGCGACGGCGGCGTCGGTGGCCGCGTCGTACTGCAGCGGTCCCTCGACGGCGAGCTCGGGGGCGCGCTCGCGCACGTACTCGGTCGCCTGGCGCACCTTGTCGACGTCGGCGCCGGCGCCGAAGTCGCCGGTCGAGTAGCTCAGCATCGCGACGCGCGGGTCGATGTGGAACTGCGCGGCGGTGTCGGCCGACGACATCGCGATGTCGGCGAGCTGCTCGGCGGTCGGGTCGGGGTTCACGGCGCAGTCGCCGTAGACGAGCACCCGGTCGGCGA
>JAAYAS010000107.1 GCA_012719255.1 Microbacteriaceae bacterium
CGATCGGCGCGCGCCGCGCCCGCCGGGGATCGCCGCGCGGCGCCGCCGCATGTCACCCCAGGGTGGCATTCGGCGGTGTCGATCGGGTCTCGAACCGGCCCGCGCCGGGGACGCGGGCGTAGGCTCCGAGCATGACGACGGCCGAGCCGATGGCGGCGGGGCGTCGAGGGCCGCGGGCGCGGCCCGCCCGAGCGCGCCGCACGCACGATCCCCGACGGTGGCTCCTCGCCGCGGCGGTCGCGGCGTGGACCGCCTACTTCCTCGTGCCCGCGCCCGCCTGGGCCTTCGCGATCGTGCCGATCGCGGCGGCCGCGATGCTCGTGCTCGAGGCATGGCCGGCGCTCGCGGCGCTGCTCGTGCTCGCCGCGAGCGAGCTCGTCGCCTTCGGCGCCGTCGACTACGGCGGCGTCGAGCTGCTGCTGGCGACCGTCGCCGTGCTCGGGCACCTCGGCCGGGTGCACCGGCCGCTGTGGTTCGGGGCGGCCTGCGTCGTCGCGTTCGCGATCTCGACGGCCCAGCGCCTGCCGGCCGAGTGGCCGTCGGCGCTGCTCACGGGCCTGCTCGTCTACGGCACGGTGTGGGGCTTCGGCCGGCTCGTGCAACGCCGCGCGACGGTCGCCACCCGCGCGGTGCGGCGGGCCGAGGCGATCGCCGCGATCGACCTCGAGCGCATCGTCGACGGCGCCGCCGGCGACGAGCGCCGGCGCATCGCCGGCGGCGTGATCGGCCCGCTGCACGACTCGCTCGCGGGCATCGCCGCGCTCGCCCGCGCGCCCGGGGCTCCGGATGCGCGGCTCGCGGCGATCGCCGAGCACTCGCGCTCGACGATCGCCCGGCTGCACGCGGCGCTCGCGCCGCTGCGGGCGGGCGAGGCGCCGCGGTCCGCGTCGGCGGTGCCGGCGGCGGGGGAGGGCGCGGGCGCTCACGACCTCGGCGCCGACACGGGGCTCGGGCTCGACGAGCGCCGCCGTGATCCGCTCGGCGCGCTGCTCGCCCGCCGGGTGAGCGGCGTCGCGCTGCGGGCGCTCGGCGCCTTCGGCGCGACGGTCGCGATGCTCGGGGCGACGGCGCTCCTCGGCGGCGACCCGTCGCGGACGGCCTACCTCGTGCCCGCGGTGCTGCTGCCGATCGCGATCGTGCTCGGCCGACGGCTGCCGCTGCTCGCCGGGGCGCTCGGCCTCGCGGCGCTCGCGGCCGCCGCGCTCGACGCGCCGCACCCGCCCTCGCCGCTGCTGCCGAGCGCGATCGCGCTCGGCGTGCTCTCGTGGCGGCTCGTCGTCGACCTCGAGACGGTGCTGCCGCAGCGCGGCCGCACCGGCGCGGCGCCCGACCGCGCGGCCCTGCTGCGGCGGATCGGGTTCGGGCTCACCGCGCTCGGCGCGCACCTGCTCGCCTGGCAGCACGGCCGCGCCGGCGTCGCGTTCATCGTGCTCGTGCTGCTCGTGGCGGTGAGCTGCGCCCTCGGCTGGGCGCAGCGCGACCGCATCACCCAGCGCGAGGAGGCGCGCGCCGCACGCCACCTCGCGCTCGCGGCGGCCGCCCGGCAGGACGCGCAGCGCGAGGAGCGGCGGCGCATCGGCCGCGAGCTGCACGACCTCGTCAGCCACGCCGTCGTCGGCATCGGCCTGCAGGCGCGGGCGGCGCGGCTCGTCGGCACCGCCGCGGCCCGCCGCGACGCCGTGCTCGCCGGCATCGCCGACGTCGCCGAGGCCGCGGTCGTCGAGCTCGCCCGCTGCCTCGTGCGCGAGGCGCTCACCAACGCCGCGCGGCACGCGCCCGGCGCGGCCGTGCGGGTGCGGGTGCTCGGCGACGGCGGTGCGGCGCGCGTGTCGGTGCGCAACGGCCCGGCCCGATCGGGCTCGTCGCCGCTCATCGAGGGGGCGGGATCCGGACTGCGCGGCCTCGCCGAGCGGGTCGCGGACCGCGGCGGCGAGCTCGAGGCCGGGCCGCTCGACGACGGCTTCGAGCTGCGCGCGCGGTTCCCGCTCGTCGCGCCGCCCGCATCCGCGCCCGCGGCGTCAGGGGCCGCGCCTGCCGCATCCGCGTCCGCTTCGTCCGAACCCGCCGCACCGGCGGCCGCCGTACGGGCCGCATCCGCACCGGCCGCGTCCGCGCTCGTCGCGGCCGCCCCGGCCGACGCCGCGCCGGCCGCATCCCCGCACCGGCCCGGCGCGGTGCTCGCCGAAGGAGGCGCCGCATGATCCGCGTCATCATCGTCGACGACCACGACCTCGTGCGCTCCGGGCTCGGGGCGCTGCTCGCCGCCGAACCCGACCTCGACGTCGTCGGCGTCTTCGCCGACGGTCGCGGCGCCGTCGACTTCGTCGCCGAGCACCCCGTCGACGTCGTGCTCATGGACCTCGCGATGCCCGGCCTCGACGGCGTCGCCGCGACCCGGCTCGTGCGCGAGGCGAGTCCCGCGACCGCCGTCGTCGTGCTCACGACGATGCCCGACGACGAGCACGTCGAGCGGGCGCTGCGGGCCGGCGCGATCGGCTACCACCTGAAGTCGGGTTCGACCGGCGCCCTCGTCGCCGCCGTGCGCGAGGCGCACCGCGGCCGCCGCAGCTACTCGCCCGAAGTGCTCGACCGGCTCACCGAGCGCTTCGTCGCCGCCGCCGAACAGCAGCGCCCCGGCGGCGGCGTGCCGCCCGAGCTCGCCTCGCTCACCCCGCGCGAGCTCGAGGTGCTCGTCGAGGTCGGCCGCGGGCGCACGAACCCCGAGATCGCCGCGGCGCTGCACCTCAGCCCGACCAGCGTGAAAACGTACGTGACCCGCATCCTCGCGAAGCTCGGCATCGCGAACCGGGTGCAGCTCGTCGTGCTCGCGTTCCGCACCGGGCTGGTGTCGAGCGACGCCGTCGACTGAGCGGCCCGGGGGCGCAGCTCGTCACCCGCGGGTGACCGGCGCCGGCGAACTGCCCGCCGACGGTGATTCCGCCGCCGAGCGCGGCTTGCGACGGTGGTCGTCGGGTCATCGCCGACCCGCGATCGACCGTTCCCGACGAATCCCCGAGGATGCCCACGAACATGACTGAGAACCGACACCGAACGATGCGCCGGGCAGGAGGCCTCGTCGCCGCCGCGGCGCTCGCGACGACCGCGGCCGTCGCCGCCGCGCCGTCGCCGGAGGCCGACGCGCAGGAGCTGCGCACCTTCACGATCGGCACGACCCTGCTCGACGAGGCCTGGGAAGAGGCGATCCCGTTCCCCTCCGACTTCGAGATGACCTACGACGTCCGTCTCGACGGTCAGCAGGTGCCCAACGAGTTCGAGCCGGGCCACCCCTTCTACAGCATCGACGCCCCGGCGGCGGGCTCGTACACCGTGTCGATCGTGCCGAACGCCGCTGCCGCCGCCGGCAGCACCCGCGCCGACTTCGACTGCTGGTACTTCGATCTCGACGCGCCCGACGAGTTCAGCCCCGCGCCCGTGACGCCGCTCGCCGGCGGCGGCTGGACGGTCGAGGTGAGCGGCACGCAGTCGACCGGCTGCGTCGAGATCCGCGAGATCGTGGTGCCGTTCGACCCCGAGATCACCACGAGCATCCTGCCGTTCAGCTACGGCGAGCCCGAGATCGTGGTCGGCGACCTCGTCGGCGTGCTCTACCGCGACGGCGCGCGCGTCGGCGCGGTGCCCGACCTCGACGACCCGGCGGCGCCGCTCGTCGTCGAGCCCGGCGTCTACCGCATCGAGCTCGAGCCCTCGGCGAGCGCTCCGGCCGACCTCGACCTGTCGACCTGGACGATCACCGACTGGCAGTGCCGCGGCGCCGGCGAGAGCATCGTGGTGCCGAACGGCGGCACCTTCGAGGTCTCGCA
Organism: Microbacteriaceae bacterium; assembly: GCA_012719255.1. Classification (GTDB taxonomy): domain Bacteria; phylum Actinomycetota; class Actinomycetes; order Actinomycetales; family Microbacteriaceae; genus Gulosibacter. The sequence goes on from JAAYAS010000107.1 coordinate 3,822, forward strand.
CAACGACCGGATCAACTGCATGATCACCGCCAGCGATTTCACCGGCGACCTGGGGCTCGACTACCGCACCGAGGGCGACATCGGCGTCGACTGGGACGGCGTCGTCGGCGAGCCGGGCACCGAGTTCGTGCTCGAGCTCGACGTCATGAACTTCGCCGGCGTCGTCGACGGCACGGCGCCGACCCTGCCGGTCGCCGTGCGGGTCGACTTCGGCGACAACACCGCCACCGCCGCCGAGTTCGTGCTCTCGCCCGGCTGGCAGGTCGTCGAGACCGGGGAGGGCTGGATGCGGCTCGGCTACGACGGCGTGCTCGAGCCCGGCGAGACGCAGCAGCTGCGCCTCGGGATGGTGCTCACCGGTGCGACGCCGACGAGCGCGATCCGCGCGTGCGTCGAGGCCCTCGACTTCGTCGAGCGCGACCTCGGCAACAACTGCATCGGCGTGCAGGCGGTCGCCGACGGCGGCGACGGCGACCCGGGCGAGACCCCGGAGCCGACCCCGACGCCGACCCCGACGCCGACGCCGGTCGAGACGCCGCTCCCGACCTCGACGCCCACTGCGCCGCCGACCACGACCGAGCCGGCGGCGAAGGCCGATGACCGCCGGGGCGTGCTCCCCGCGACCGGCGCCGAGCCGGCGACCCCGGGCATCCTCGGCCTCGCCGCCGTGCTCGCCCTCGCCGGCGGGCTGCTGCTCGCCTCGCGCCGCCGGGCGGCCGAGTAGCCGGAAGAACGTGCGGGGGCCGTGGACAATGAGCTGCGGACACGGCCCCCGCACCCCGGGTTGGCGCTTCTGCGGAAGGTGGGCTAAGCTGTCCTGGTGCCTCCGGGCCCTTGGGGTATGGTGTAATTGGCAACACGGCTGATTCTGGTTCAGTTGTTCTTGGTTCGAGTCCAGGTACCCCAGCGACGAGCTCCGCAGACCTTCGGGTCGGCGGAGCTTCTTCGTTTCCCGATCGTGTATGGTCGGCCCCACGTTCAAGAGTCGTGACGCGAAGCACCTGGCTGGTCACGCGACAACCCGAATCCATCGATTCCCGGGTGTCCCAGGGGAAGAACGGGCTCACGAGACCTCGTGACGCAAGCATCGATGGGGCGCTGCCCCGGAGAGGGGCATCCACGATGTCCGAGATCAAGTACGTCGATCCCCGTCGAGGCGGCTGGTGGAGTGCGCTCGGCCTCAGCTGCGAGCGCATCCCGGTGAACGGGAGGCGCGAATCGGAGGCCGAGCGGGCCGCGCTCGCGGTGCTGGCGGCGCATCCGCCGATCGCCTTCGCCGGCGACGCCGAGGGCGGCACGCTCACCGCGGCGCAGCTTCGAGAGCGGATGGAGCGCGCCGTCGAGGAGGCCGCGCAGGAGGCCGAGCGCCGCCGCGAGGCGGACGCCGAGGAGCGGCGCCGGTTCGGCTGGGCGAGAGTCGAGGAGGCGCTGTCGGCGCCCGACGCCGACGAGGTGGTCGCCGAGGGCCGCTGGGCCGGGCTCGCACGGGGCGAGGCGATCGCCTGGTGCTGGAACCTGTTCCAGTACGAGCCGCACGGCTTCGTGCACCCCGGCTCGCAGTTGCGCCTCGAGGCGATGCAGACGCTGCGGGCCGGCGGCCTGCCGGAGGTCTTCGGCTATCCGGAGCGCGCTCGGGAGCACATCGCCCGCGGGCTGACGCCGCGCGAGTACCGGCGGCACAAGGAGGCGCTGGGCGCGGGTACGTTCACCGACCTCGACGTCGAACGCGGCTGACGGCGGACGTCGGCGGTGGGCCGCCCGGGCGCTCGGCGCTCGGGCGGCCCGCCCGCGCTCAGCGGGTCAGCAGCGGCTCGAGCGAGGGCCACTGGCCCTCGAGCCACTCGCCGACGAGGCGCGCGCGGTCGTCGGTCTCGGCGGCCGGGAACGCGACCCCGCGGGTCGGCACCGACGCGCCGAGCTCGACGAGCAGCGGGCGGAGCGTGTGCTCGACGGCGAGCGCGTGCGTCGGCGCGCCGATCGTGAGCACCGGGACGGCGATGACGCCGGCGAGCCCGTCGGCGCCGCAGCGGTCGAGGAACGCCTTGAGCAGCCCCGTGTAGGCGGCCTTGTAGGTCGGGCTGGCGACGACGACGAGGTCGGCCGCGGCGACCTGCTCGAGGAGCGCGTCGACCTCGGGCTCGGGGAACGCGAAGACGCGGTCGGCGACGCCGGCGAGCTCGATCGCGGGCAGCACCCGGCCGCCGACGCGCTCGGCGATGCGCGCGGCGACCTCCTCGGCGACGCGGGTGGTGCGGGATGCGGGCTGCGGGTTGCCCACGAGGACGGCGATGGTGGTCATCTCGGTTCCTTCCGATCGGTCGTGGCGGGTCGCGACGCAAGGGCGCCGGCCCGGGGCCGCTGCCCGAGCGGATCGGCCCGTCGATCGACGCGCAGCTCGTGCAGCAGATCGCGGCGCAGGCCCCCGAACTCGGCGAGCGCGGCGTCGCGGGGTCGCTCGGCCGGGATGCGCTGCTCGAACGCGATCGCTCCATTGTTCAGCACGATCACCCGGTCGGCGAGGCGGAGCGCCTCGGCCGCGCGTCACGGTCGGCCCCGGCGCGTGATGAAGGGTCGGTGCCGTTACGCTGATGCCTTCTGCACGCCGCAATCCGCCCGGTGTCCGCGATGATGCGGGCGGTGATCGAAGGAGATCGCATGACCGCTCCCGCCGCCATCGACCGCGCCGCCGTCGTCGCCGGCCTCGAGGGGCTCGGCCGCCTCACCGCGCCCGGCGTCCGCGGCCGCGTCGAGGCCGACTTCGCGGTCGACGACCCGGCCACCGGCGAGACGCTCGCCCGCGTCGACGACGCGCCCGCCGAGCTCGCCGAGTCGGTCGTCGACGTCGCCGCGCGTGCGCAGGTCGCCTGGGAGCACCGCACCCCGCGCGAGCGCGCCGATGTGCTCCGCCGCGCCCACGAGCTCGTGCTCGCCGACGAGGACCGCCTCGCCGCCGTGATGACCCTCGAGATGGGCAAGCCGCTCGCTGAGTCGCGCGCCGAGGTGCGCTTCTCGGCCGAGTACCTCCGCTGGTTCTCGGAGGAGGCCGTGCGCGACTACGGCACCTACCGCGAGGCCCCGAACGGCGGGGCGAAGCTCCTGCTCACCCGCCGCGCCGCCGGTGTCGCCGTGCTCATCACGCCCTGGAACTTCCCGCTCGCGATGGGCACCCGCAAGGCCGCCCCGGCGCTCGCGGCCGGCTGCACGGTCATCCTCAAGCCCGCCGCGCTCACCCCGCTGTCGGCGCTGCTCCTCGCCGACCTCATGCACCGCGCGGGCGTGCCCGAGGAGGCGCTGCAGGTCGTCACCACCACCGACTCGCGCGGCTGGTCGGCCGGGCTCATGGCCGACCCGCGGGTGCGCAAGGTCTCGTTCACCGGCTCGACGCGAGTCGGCTCGACGATCATCCGGCAGTCGGCCGAGCACGTGCAGAAGCTCTCGCTCGAGCTCGGCGGCGACGCCCCGTTCGTCGTGCTCGACGACGCCGACCTCGACCGCGCCGTCGAGGGCGCGCTCGTGTCGAAGATCCGCAACGGCGGCCAGGCGTGCGTCGCGGCGAACCGCATCCTCGTGCAGGAGGGCATCGCCGACGAGTTCACCGCCGAGCTCGCCCGCCGCCTCGGCGAGCTCCGCCTCGGCCACGGCCTCGACGAGGGCGTGCAGCTCGGCCCGCTCATCTCGGGCTCCGCGCGCGAGGGCGCCTGCGCCCTGCTCGAGGATGCGGTGGGGCGCGGCGCCGAGGTCGCGCTCGCCGGCGGCGCGGTCAACGGCGCCGGCCACTTCTTCGCGCCCGCGGTGCTCGACGACGTGCCCGCCGACAGCGACATCGCGACGAACGAGATCTTCGCGCCGATCGCTGCCGTGCGCCGCTTCGCGAGCGACGCCGAGGGCGTGGCGCTCGCGAACGAGACCCGCTTCGGGCTCGCCGGCTACGTGTTCTCGCAGGACATCGACCGCGCGATGGGCGTCGCCCACTCGCTGCGCACGGGCGTGCTCGGCGTGAACAAGGGCCTCGTCGCCGATGCGACGAGCGAGTTCGGCGGCAACGGCTACTCCGGCTACGGCCGCGAGGGCGGCGTCGAGGGCATGACCGACTTCCAGGTGCTGCGGCAGTTCAACATCGACGCCCCGGCGTCGAAGTGGCAGCTCGACGTGTGAGGCGCGGCCGCGGCTGCCCGGCCCGCGCCCCCGAGCGGGTCGCGCTGGATCAGGCGCGCCCGCGCTGCGCGAGCATCGGGCACTCGAACGGGTCGCGCGCGGCGAGTCCGACGCGGTTGAGGTAGTCGATGACGATGGCGTACGAGCGCCACAGCGAGGTCTCGGTGTAGGGCACCTGGTTCGCCGCGCAGAACTCGCGCACGATCTCGCGGGTGCGGGCGAGGTGCGGGCGGGCCATGCTCGGGAAGAGGTGGTGCTCGATCTGGTAGTTCAGGCCGCCCATGAGCCACGTCGCCCACCAGCCGCCGCGGATGTTGCGCGAGGTGCGCACCTGCTTCGAGAAGAAGTCGAGCCGCGCATCCGGCGCGATCACGGGCATCCCCTTGTGGTTCGGGGCGAACGACGCGCCCATGTAGACGCCGAACACCGCGAGCATGACGCCGATGAACGCGAAGGCCATGCCGAGCGGCAGCAGCCAGAACACCGGCACGAGCACGAGGGCGAACCGCAGGCCGATGAGCGCGAGCTCGAGCCAGCGCGACTTCACCGGCTCGCGTCGGGCGAGGTGCCGCAGGCTGTGCCAGTGGAGGTTGAGGCCCTCGAGGGTGAGCAGCGGGAAGAACAGCCAGCCCTGCCGCCGCGTGATCCAGCGGCGCAGGCCGCGGGCCTCGGCGGCGTCGTCGGCGACGAACGAGATGGTGTCGACCTCGATGTCGGGGTCGGCGCCGACCTTGTTCGGGTTGCCGTGGTGGCGGGTGTGCTTCGTGTCCCACCACGAGAAGCTCAGGCCGCAGACGGAGGCGAGCAGGCGGGCGAGCCGGCGGTTCGCAGGGCCGGTGCTGAGCACCTGCCGGTGGCCCGCCTCGTGCGCGAGGAAGGCGACTTGCGTGAACAGCACGCCGAGCGCCGCGGCGATGAGCAGCTGGAACCAGCTCGCGCCGAGCAGCGCGAAGCCG